>JAUJNC010000382.1 GCA_030446525.1 Armatimonadaceae bacterium | reverse complement strand
ATGTGCAGCAACGGCCCCAACGTATCGCGCAGATCCTGGCGCAAAGCCGGCCGGTCATCTACGTCGAAGAGCCCTGGTGGCCTCGCGGTGACGAAAAACGATTCGAGAAGCCGCCCCACCTGGCTGTCACCTACGCCCATAAGGGCGGTATCCCCGGTGACCTTTCCGTTGTTACGCCCATCGTGCCTTACCAGGAGGTGGAACTTCCGTATGTCACCCCGGAAAACGAAGCCCTGTCTCGCGGCATGGTCGCCGAGTACCTGGCGCGCACCGGAGTGACCGAAGCCATTGCCTGGTTTTACAGCCCGATGATGGCCGGCTACTACAGCAACCTGGTGAGCGAGCGGGTGATAGTCCATGACAAGATGGACGAACTGACCACTTTTCAGGGCACTCCGCCCATCCTGGCAGAGCGCGAGCGCGACCTTATCCGACGGGCGGACGTAATGTTCACCGGCGGCCAGACGATGTTTGAGAACGCCCGAAAGCGTCATCCGAATTGTTACCGGTTCGACTCGGGCGTGGATTTCGAGCACTTCTTCAGCGCCACCCTGCCCGAGACGACCATCCCCGCCGATCTCGTCGGCCTGGCCCGCCCCATCCTCGGGTACTTCGGCGTGATCGATGAGCGGATGGATTTTGAGGCCATCCATGCCCTGGCGGATGCCTTCCCCGAAGGAACCGTTTTCCTGGGAGGCCCGGTTCGCAAAATCGATCCCGGTCAGTTGCCGCGCGGCAGGAATATCGTCTATGCCTATGACCTGGATATGGCCCGAGGTATGGCGCCGGAAGAGGCGGGAAAGATTCCGTATGGCGATCTGCCCCGCTACTTGAAGGGCTTCGACGTCGCCCTGATCCCTTTCAGCGGCCAGACCGAGGCCACACGCAACCTCAGTCCCACCAAGACCCCCGAGTACGCCGCCGGTCTCAAGCCTATTATCAGCGGGGCCATTCCCGACGTGGTCTCGAACTGGGGCGACGTTGTCTGGATCGCCCGCACCCCCGAGGAGTACGTTCAGGCGGCCAAACAGATCCTGGAAAGCAGCAACAGCCATCAGGAGCGCCTCCTGCGCGGCCAGCAAAGGGCGCGGGAAAACGCCTGGACGACGATTGTGGCCGGAATGTTGGCGCAGATCGAGGCTGTCAAAAAATGACAGCAGCCTCGGCCCCGATGGTGGCCGTGGGCGCGGTGAGCGACCGGCGCGCCCGCCTGTGGCTGCGCACCGAGACACCGGGTCCCTTCACGGTGGAGATGTGGAGCAGCCAGGGCGGGGCGCGGGGCGCGTCGCTGGCGGATCGCCGCGCGCCCGCAGACGACGGGACGATGGCCTTCACCGTCCCCGACGACGTGCCCGCGCTGGGTCCCCTCGCGCCATCCACCGAGCACGGATACCGGATCACGGTCTCGCAAACCGGCGATCTGGTGGGCGAGGGCCGTTTCGAAACCGCTCCCTCCGAGGAAGCGCGTGACAGCAGCGGGGCTGGCAGTTTCGCATTTGCCTTCATGAGTTGCCATCAGCCGTTCCGGCCCGACGGCACCGTGCACCCAAAATCGGCACGGATGCTCGCCGCTCTGGAGCCGGCGCTGGAGGCGCGTGGGGTCAAGTACGTGCTGATGATCGGCGACCAGATCTACGCGGACGCGCCAAAAGGGCGCCGCCTGCTGCGCGCCGACAGCGAGCGCCCGCTGCTCGGCATGTCCGTGGAAGACATCCGCTCCCGCTACCAGCAGCGTTATCGCCGCTTCTGGGCCTTCCCCGAGATACGCCGCCTTCAGGCGCGCTGGCCTGCCTGGTGCATGTGGGACGACCATGAGATCGCCGATGACTGGGGGGGGCAGCGCGTCCATCGGCGACCGGCGTGGCAGCGCGTCTTCGAGGGTGCGCGCCGGGCGTTTATAGACTACCAGGCCGCACGTTCGATGATCCCCGGAGCGTCCTCGTCGCCGCCGCCGGCGAGTTTCCATCAGTCGTTTGCATGGGGGCCGACCGCCACATTCATGATGGACCTGAGTTCGCAGCGCACCTTTAAAAGGCGCCGTTGGGCTCGCGTCTACGGCGACGATCAACTGGCCGCGCTCCGAGCGTTTCTGAGCGAGCAACGATCTCGACCCGTCGTTTTTGTGGTGCTGACGGTGCCGCTTGTGTATCTGTCCGACTGGATGGTCCGACTGGGCGAGTGCGTGCCCGGACAAGGCGGGCTCTTCGCCGCGCGCTGGAATGCGGCCCGGAACCGTCATGCCCTCGACCGACTGCTCGATGTGCTGCGGGCGCACCAGCGCGCTGCTGACCCGGGCCAGAAGTTGGTGCTCCTGTCCGGCGACGTGCATCAGGGTGCGGCCGTTGCACTGCGCTGGCCCACCGGAGAGCGCGCCTACCAGTTCGTGTCCAGCCCCGTCACCAATGCCGAGCGCAACTGGAAGGAGCAGGTAGCGCAGCGACTGGCCTTCACCATGGGCCACGTGTGCCACGGCGCGGAGCGGGTGCGAGTTGAGCGGCTCAGGTGCGCCGGCCCGAAACAGCACAACCCCTTCAACGGACTGAACGTCGGAGTCGTGCACGTCCAGGATAGGGGCGACGGCGGCCCGGCGGCAGTCCGGTTCGAATTGATCACGCACGGCGAGCACGCGTCCGGTGGCGCGGGGCGAGTGGCCTATGACAGCGGTCCACTCTGAAGCGCGATGGCGGCCAAAAGCGAAACGGCTCGCTGCC
>JAUJNC010000381.1 GCA_030446525.1 Armatimonadaceae bacterium | reverse complement strand
TCTCCTCCCTCGACTCCCCGACGGAGAGCCCCCCGACCGCGTAGCCGGGGAAGCCTATCTCGACCGTGCGCTCCAGGCTCTCGGCGCGCAGGTCTCTGTGGAGGCCGCCCTGCACGATCCCGAAGAGCGCCTGGTCCTCGCGGGCGTGGGCCTCCTTGCACCGCGCCGCCCACCGCGCCGTCCGGCGCAGCGACTCGGCGTGGTACCCGTGATCCGCGTTGGCCGGTGGGCACTCGTCGAGGACCATGGCGATGTCCGCGCCGAGGTCCTCCTGAACCCTCGTCGTGAGCTCCGGCGTGAACTCGTGGGGGGAGCCGTCGTAGACGGAGGCGAACCGGACGCCGTTCTCTTCGATCCGGCGCATCTTCGCCAGCGAGAACACCTGGAAGCCGCCGGAATCCGTGAGCATCGGCCCGTCCCAGCCGCTGAAGGCGTGCAGCCCCCCGGCCTCCTTCACCAGATCCGCGCCGGGACGCAGGTAGAGGTGGTAGGTGTTGCCGAGCACGACGCCGGCCCCGGCGCCGCGCAGGTCCCCCGGCGTCAGGCCCTTGACCGTGCCCTTGGTGCCGACGGGCATGAAGACGGGGGTCTCTGCGGGCCCGTGGGGGGTGTGGAGGACGCCGGCCCGCGCCCCGCCCTCCCTGGCGGTCACCTCTATGGAGACGGGGGCGCCTACGGGGTCCTCCCGCCGTTCAGGACCAGCATGGCGTCCCCGAAAGAGTAGAACCGGTAGCGCTCCTCTACCGCGACCCTGTAAGCCTCCCGCACGAGATCCTCCCCCCCGAAGCTCATCACCATGGCCAACAGCGTCGACCGGGGCAGGTGGAAGTTGGTCAGCAGCGCGTCCACGACCCGCCACCGGTAGCCCGGGTACACGAACAGCCGCGACTCACCGGACAGCTCGCCTGTCCCAGCCCAGGTCTCCAGCGTCCGGGCGACCGTGGTCCCGGCGGCGACCACCCGCCCCGCCCCTTCGACGACGCGGGCCGCCTCTTCGGGCACGTTGTAGCGCTCGGCGTGCATCCTGTGATCCTCCAGCTTCTCCGTCCTCACCGGAAGAAAGGTGCCCGTGCCCACGTGGAGGGTCACGCGCGCGACCGCGGCGGTGTTGATCAGGGTCCCGGTCACGGCGCCTCGGGCCGCCGCAGCGTGATCCACGTCACTTCGGGGCGGCACAAAAAGCGTGGGTACAGCGGCAGCGTTTTGAATCGGGCCACCCCAACGCCGCGCGTGACGTACAGCAGCATTTCGCTATCGGCCGGGTAGCGTTCGCCCAGGATCGCCCGAAGGCGGTCGCGGTCGAACACGCCCTGGTCAATCCTGCGGCTGAGCGGGTTCTGGGTTTTCAGCGCGCCGACGAGTGGCAGGCGCACCTGCCCGCCGTGGGTGTGACCGGACAGAATCACGTCCACGCCGCCCGCCCGCGCGGCCAGCAGGACCAGTTGCGGCGAATGGGCGATGAGCAGGCAAAACCGGCGCAGATCGCGCCCGGCGAGCGTTCGGGTGAGGTCCGCGAAACCGTAGTACGGGTCGTCCGTGCCGGCAACGGTGACGGTTTCGCCGCAAAGCGTGAGGCAAGAATTTTCGTTGACCAGTACGCGCACGCCGGCTTGTTCGAGGCGGGCGCGGAAAGCGTTTCGAGTGGCCTGTGTGGACTTGTGCTCGGCGTTGCCCCAGGTGGCGAAGGTGGCGTGGCGCGCGCGCACGTGGCGCTCGATCAGTTCCGCGGTGGGAGAAAGCCCATCCGCGCCTTGAAGCAGGTCGCCCGCGAGCACAGCCACGTCGGGAACGGGCAGCGTGTCGAGCAGGTCGGCCAGCAGCCGCTCGCGCCGGCCCCACCGCGCCATGTGCAGGTCGGCGAGCAGCAAAAAGGAAACACCGTCGAGCGCGGCGGGCAGGCGCGGCGGGCGCAACGTCACGCGCGCGACCTGGAGCCGGTACGGTTCGACACCAAGCGCGTAGGTGCACAGCACAGCGGCCGACGACAAAGCGAAACCAGCAGAGGCGGCGGCCCGGTTCCAGGAGTTTGATTGCGTCACGCGAGCGGCGGCGCAACGGGAGCGACGACGAGACTTTCGGGCGGAAACACGCTTGATTGTACGAACACGACGCGCATCGTGTCAACGAAGCCGGGCCGCATGCACGCACGTCCGCTGTGGAAGACTGGTCGGGCGGGTTGGTTTGACCGGGCAGATGCGGCGGTATAAATACCGTGACAATCGAATACCGCTCAATTCCATAGCGAGCCGACAACCGAATAACGACAGCCGCATATCGCCAAAAATCACATAGCGAGCCGATAACAAAATAACGACAACTGAATCACGCGCAAGCGCAAGACGACGGGAAGTGGTCACGTAAGTGGCCGCTTCCCGTCGCTGTTTATGGCCCAACGCGCTCTCGCGCGCGTTGTTCCTTGACGCGGCGTTTTCGCCCTTTGTATACTTGAGAGAACACCGGCAACCGGCTTGAAGGCGTGCGCGCCACCGCCACGCGGCCCAGCGTCGCCCTGCTTGCGCGTGCGCTGCGCGCAAATCGTCTTTTCTTCTTCTTTATCTTTTCACCCCCGCATCCCGTGCCTCCCGGAATTTTTCATGGCAGTTAACGTTCGGCAATTCCTGCTTGGGCGGCCCCTGCCGACCGCGCACGCGGTCCACACACGCCTCCCCAAACGGCTCGCGCTCGCCGTTTTTTCGTCCGACGCGCTGTCC
>JAUJNC010000380.1 GCA_030446525.1 Armatimonadaceae bacterium | reverse complement strand
CCCGCTCCGCCCCCGCGCCCGCCACCCAGCCCCTCCGCCGCTAACTGGCACTTTTACTCTTCTCACCCGGCACGGGTAGTTTCGGGCTGAGCGCACGGTGTCATTACGAGTCTGCGCCCGACCGCGAAAGCCCCCGCGCGCACGAGCCGTTCGTGCAAGTCATGAACGCCCTCTGCATCCTGCTCTATCTTCTGATGCTGGGCTTCGTCGCGCTTCTTGTCGCGCTTCAGGGTGCCGGTATTTGACGGCGAACGCCGGGACTGTCGCCTGCGCATTTATCGGTTGGGCGGCAAAAGGACGCCGACCTTGGGAAAGGGCGACAGGTATGCTAAAGCAGGTGTGACACCGACGACAGCAAAACCCAGGCCGTCGCCTGCCTCATCCTGCCGTCCGGAGGTACGCGCTTCCCATGCCGCTTCAACGGTTCTGGCGTTTCCTGAAGGCCCGGCTCCACCGCCGGATGGATGACTGGGAGGACCCTGAAGTCCTCCTTGCTCAGGCACAGCGTGAGATGACCGAGATGCACGCCCGTAATCGCGAGCGGGTCGTGCAGACCATTACCCAGAAGAACAACCTCCAGCAGATGGTGGACGACATCCAGAAACGCGTCGCCGATCTGCAACGCGAGGCCGACGAGGCCCAGCAACGTGGTGAGCGCGATATCGCGGCACGTCTCCGGCACCAGCAGCAGCGGTACGAGGAGATGCTCGCGTTAACCCGCGAAAGTCTGGCCCAGGCGGAGGAGATCGTCGAAGTGGTCAAAACCGCGATCCGGCGCGAGGAAGAGACAATCCGCCGGAAGACCGCCGAGGCGCTCGCCCTGCGCGCCGAGTGGACGGTTCGGGTGATCCGATACCAGATGGAGCGCGCCCGCGACGACGCCGAACGCGCTGCCGGCACAGCAGCGCCGCTGCCGCTATCGCTGGAAGAGCAACGCCGCCGCCGGCAACGCCGCCTGCGCGTTTATCGGCAGAGCGGCGAAAGGACGCCGGAGACGCGACGCGAGCGCCTGCGGCAGCTGGCACAGGAGGAACGCACCGAACAGCACACCCGCCTGCGTGGGCACGCCGTCGAGGCCATCACCGCCAAGAACAACCTCTTCCAAATGCGCGACGACGCCCGTGAGCGCGTCGAGAACCTGCGGGTCAAGGCCGACGCAGCCGCCCGGCGCGGCGACGATAACCTGTGGCGCCAGTTGCTCGCCGAGGCCGAGCAGCGTGAAGCGACGCTGGCCTATCTGGAGGCGGCGGCGGCTCGGACCCACGATCTCGGCGAGCAGATCAAGGCGATGGTTCGGCGCGACGAGGAGCGGCTTCGCCTCGAATGGGCTGACACGGACGGGCTTATCGCCGAGATCGAGGCAGAGGTGGGTGAGGAAGACCGACGGCAGCGCCTCGCCTCCGTGCTGGCGACCTTGATCGCTGCCCTGCTTACCGTCTTGCTGTCGCGCCGCCGTCCACCACGCTGATGAGTCGGCCCGCCGCTGAGCCTGGCGGCAGCAAACCGAGCCGGAACAGGTAGATGACGCCGACACTCGCTTCACTGACGCACTGCTCTGCCAGATGCACCGTGACTGGCCGGGCAACATTTGCCAGGGAAGGCAATGGTTGGCTGGCCTATTTGACCCCTCCCCCAGAAACTGACTCTCCCGCAAGTTTGGTGATCATGATCAGGGTAGTTCCTGAAAGTGATGATTGGGCAGCCGCGTAATACCGGCCCATGAGCCTGTTACCGGATCCATGCTGCCTCACGCTGGACGCTGTTCATTGCCGAGGAGACGGTATCGTGATCGCCGCGCGGACCAAAGCGGAAACCGCGACCTGCCCGCTCTGTGGGCAGGTTTGTACCCGTGTCCACAGTCGCTATCGGCGCACGCTGCTGGACCTGCCCTGGCAAGGCATGGCCGTTCACTTTCACCTGACGGTGCGAAGGTTCCGCTGCCTCTATTCCGAGTGCTCGCGGCACATCTTCGCCGAGCGAATCCCCTCGGTCGCGGCTTGCCACGGGCAGAAGACAACGCGGTTGTCCGAGGCACTGCTCCAATTGACCTGGCTTACAGGGGGCGAAGCCGCAGCCCGGATTGCCCGACTCCTGGGATTGACTCTGAGCCCTGATTCGGTACTGTATCGCCTCAAAGCAGCGGGGCAGAATCAACGACCGCTAGTTACTGCACCTCGGGTGCTGGGCGTGGATGATTTCGCGTTCCGCCGCGGGCGCGTTTATGGGACGATTCTCGTTGATCTGGAACAGCACCATCCCATAGATCTGTTGCCGGATCGAGAAACCCGGACCCTGGAGAATTGGCTCAGAAGTCATCCCGGCGTGGAGATCCTTTGTCGGGACCGCAGCCCATCGTACACCGAGGCGGCCACAAAGGGCGCTCCCGAAGCGGTTCAGGTCGCGGATCGCTGGCCTCTCGTCAAAAACCTGGCCGAAGCGATCACCCGCTTCTTGGACCAACACCGTACTGAATTGCGCCAGGCTGCGCCTCTGTTGCAATCCTCGGAAGGACAGTTGCCCGTGGTATGGCCACCAACCAAAGGGGCAGCCACCGAGGAGTATCAGCAGCAGCAACGAAGCAAACGTCAGAGCCGCTATCAGGCTGTGGTTGCCCTGCACAAGCAGGGCATGTCGTAACGCCAGATTGCGTAGAGCCTGGGTTTGGGACGGGGGACCGTGTACCGCGTTGTGGCGGGGGGTTCGTTTCGAATGTGGG
>JAUJNC010000379.1 GCA_030446525.1 Armatimonadaceae bacterium | reverse complement strand
ATGGGCGAAGCCTGCCTGGTGCAGCGCGTCCACCGCCTCCTCGGCCCGCAGGCGGTCGTCGAACACGCCGACGATCGCCCGCTGCTCGCCTCCGGCGGCCGTGTCGGCGCTGCGTGTGTCGATGTCCATGCCCCAACTCCTTTCCGATCGTCGGCCCGGTGCCACGGCCAAACCAAAGAATCACCGCCGAGCCGCTCCCTGACCCACACCCGGCCCTGTGCCCAATGTTAGGTAAACAAATGCAAACCCGGTGCCGCCGCGGATGGGATCGGTGAGGCCGGGCCGCGTTTGGACGTGGGAATTTCGGAAGAAACTATCCGCTAAGGACGCGAAGGGACGCGAATGCAAATGCGAGGGTGGAGGACGGAGAACGAGGATAGCCAAACCGCGCCAGCTCTCGCCATCGGGACCTTTGAACAACTCGTGGATAGGCGCCTCGCTCGTTTTCTGGAGGTCGAGAACCGCATGGGCGGGGCGACCATGTCACGATCTTTCAAAGCACCCCATCCTCACTCCTCGATCGCGTGCGGACTGCCTTGCGACAGCCTTGCTAAGACGGCCACCGTGTGTGCGGTTTGGGGGACCCCCCCCCCCTGTTCCTGGTGGGAGTACTGCCCTGCCGGGTGGCGGGGCTGCCCTCTACTCTACCGTCCTTAGCGGACAGAATTCTGGTTCTCGTTCCCGAGCACGCCGATCTCAGAATACGAGCCCCAGCAACAGCAGGATGACCACGCCGGCGGCGACCGCGATCCCCCCGTAGAGCAGCAGGGCCGATCCCGTGACGACGCCCGCCACGATGGCGGCGGGGCCGACGACTAGCGCCACGAGGAACAGGATCCCGGCGACAGGGATCGGCGCGGGAAGCGTGGCAAGGTTGACCGGAACCGTCGGCGGGCCGCCCTCGTCCCCGCCGGGCGCCGGCGCGCCACACCGCGGGCAGAACTTGGCTTCGGCCGGGATCTCCGTGGCACAGGCGGGGCATCGTACGACGGGCATGGTTCTCCTTGCCGGGGCATTGTAACGCAGTGGGGGCTGGTATGTAACTCGTTACCGGCCCCCGCGCTCGCTCCCGCCCGGGGGGAGAGACAGCCAAAAGGCTACACCCGGCCGAGCAGCAGCCCGCGCTCCTGCCAAAGCAGGATACATCCCGTGACGACCATCAGGCCGATCACGATCCGGCGGAACCGTTTGCCGCCCATGCGGCCCAGAAGTCGCTTGCCCGTCCAACTCGCCGCGGCGGCGGCTAACCCGATCACCAGGCCGTAGACAAGAAACTCGCGGAACATCGCGCCGAACGCGAAGTAGCTGGCGAGCTTAGTGGTCTGCATGCCGAGCGAGTTGACCGACTTCGTGCCGAGCATCGCCTCCTTCTGCACGCCATAGTTCAGGTAGAACGGGTTCAGCACCGGCCCGGCTTCCCCGATGACGCCGGACACCAGGGCCACGAGGAACCCGATCGGCGTGAACGCCCAAAGCCGCATTCGGAACGAGCGCTCCCGGGCGCCGAAGCCGTACTGGAAGAAGGTGCTGATGAGGAAGAGCCCCGCGAGGACCTTCAGCCACGCGGCCTGCGCGGCGGCGATGTTGGCGAACACGAACCCGCCGAGCACCGCGCCGCTGATGGCGCCCGGAAGGTACCAGCGGACGACCTCCCAGCGGACGTGGCGCCAGAACAGCCGGACGCGAACCGGCGCGTCGACCAACGTCGCCATGGCGATGACCGGCGCCGCGGCCGGTGCGCCGACCGTCCAGGTGATGACCGGGATCAACAACAGCGCCCCGCCCCCACCGGAGAGCGTGCCGATCAGCCACGCGACGTAGCCGGCGGCGGCGAGGAGGAGCAGGTCTTCGACCGCGATACCGTTGACCATGGCCAGGGGAATACCCTCCGCATCGCGCCCTGTGAACGCGGCAAACCACCCGCCGGGCTTACAGCAGCAGGAGGTGATTGCTGACGGCGGCGAGCGAGTACAGCACCCCGCAGGTCGCGAGGACCCAGGCGCACCACGGCCGCCACCCGGCGGCGACGAACAGCACGAACGCGAGTTGGATCAACTTGGCCAGCGGCACGCCGAGCGTGACGCCGACCAGTTCGGAAACGAGTCGTTGCGCCGGATGCGCCTCGACCGAGGGGCCGTACCGTTGCAGGTTGACGTAGGTGGTGACCAGGTCAGCGGCCGCGCCGACGAGCAGGACCGACAACGGTACCCGGTACCGCGCGACGAACGCCCGCGGCTGCCGTGCCAGCAGGGGCAGGTTGGTGTCGTGAGGGACGGTCGGCATTCACGGGTTCCGCATGTATCGAAACGACGGGCACCCACAGGATTCGGGGCAAGAACCTGTCCCCCGTTCGGTAGCGAGCGCCGGTCCCACCCGTCATCCTGAGCGCAGCGAAGGATCTCAACCCGTCCCGCGCCGGGAAGGGTTGAGATCCGTTCGCTGCGCTCAGGATGACGATTTTCGTGACGCCCGTCTGGTGAGCGCGTACTGACGGTCCCGACTCCCGGCGCGAACGGAACCCAACTTCCGACTTCCCCAAAGGTGCGCCCAAAGTCCAGTTTATCGAATCAGCGTCGCCGTCCGTTCCGGCCCCACGCTCACGAGCTTGATCGGCGCGCCCACCAGCTTTTCCAGCGTCTTCACGTAGGTCTGCGCCTCCCGCGGCAGCTCCTCGAACCGGCGACAGCCGGAGATGTTGCCGTTCCAGGCGGGGAGGGTTTCGTAG
>JAUJNC010000378.1 GCA_030446525.1 Armatimonadaceae bacterium | reverse complement strand
TCGCGGTGTGCGAGGCGGTGCTCGGCCCGGAGTACAAGATCGTCGAGATCGGCTTCGACGTGCCGGGCCCCGGCGCCCTCAACCAGCCGTGGCACCGCGACTTCCCGGCTCCGGAAGAGACGCTGAGCGGCCGGCGCCTGAACTCGCTGGCCTTCAACGTCACCACCGTTGACGTGTCCGAGGACATGGGCCCGTTCGAAATCGCGCCCGGCACGCAGTGGGACGAGCCCGCCCTTTTCGAGCACGGCATGTTCCCGCCGAAGTCGCTCTACGGGCGCTACGAGGAGCGCGCGCAGCAGAAGATGCCCAAGATGGGCGACATCTCGGCGCGCTCCGCCCTCACGATCCACCGCGGCACGGCCAACCGGTCGGACAAGTCCCGCCCGGCGCTCGTCCTGGGCGTCGACGCGCCGGGCGCCCGCAACGCGGAGCGGCACGACCTGCAGGTCACCAGGGCGTTCTACGAGGCGCTGCCCGACCCGGTGCGCCGGCACCTGACGTGCCGGCTCGTCGGCGAGCTGGAGCCGATCGTGCAGGCCCACACCATCGAAGGCCTGGTGATGGGCGAGGCTTGAGCGCGGGCGGCGCGGTCGCCGTGCCTTCGTGGCGATCGCGCCGCCCGATCCCGCATTACGTTTTCCGGCCCCGCCAATCGGCTTCCGGCCCGCACCAGCGCGACTCCCGGGTTCTACAGCCGCAGCCTTTCGGCCAGATCTCGGAGACGCACGCGCAGGAGCCATCGCGCGCAGAAGGCGGCGGAGCGCATTCTTGCTTTCCCCGCGATGCCCTCGCCGCCCCCGGCAAGCGCCAGCGACTGCAGCATCTGCCCCAGGTGCTGTTCCACGATCTCGGGGCTACAGGAGGCGGCGCTGAGGCGCTGGCCGGCGAGCCCGACGCGCTCGCAGCGGTCGGGGTCCCGCAGCAGCAGGATCAGCGCCCGCGCGAACTCCCCCGGTTCGTCGGCGACGAAGAGGTGTTCGCCGGACACGGCCCCGATGCCCTGGGCGCCGACCGAGGTGGTGACGACCGGGACGCCGGACGCCATGGCCTCGTTGACCTTGCCCTTCATGCCGGCGCCGTAGCGCAAGGGGGCGACCGATACCGCGGCCTGGTCCAGATAGGGGTGGGTGCTCGGGACGTAGCCCAGCACGCTGACGCCGCGCCGCCGGCCCAGGGCGAAAATCTCGGGGGGGGCGTTGCTCCCCACCACCACGAGGTGGGCGTCGGGAACTGCGTCCTGGACCTCGGGCCAGACGGCCTCGACGAACCACCGGAGCCCGTCCCGGTTCGGGCCGTGGTTGAACCCGCCGATGAACAGGACGTGCCGCGCCCGCGGCCCCGGCGCCCGCCGGCGCGTCGGCAGGACGTTGGGGAGGACGAACAGGGGCGGCATGCCCCCCTCGGCCGAAAGGACGGCCCGGTCCGTTTCGCTGACGGCGATCACGGCGTCGGCGGCGCGGTAGGTGAGCAGCTCGCGCCACCGGTTCTTGAGCACCTGGTCGAGGGGGACCGCGCCCAGCTCCGCGGCGCCCGTGTCCCGCACCCAGTGCACGTCGACCGAATCGACGACCACCCGCGCGCCCGGCTGATGCCAACGGAACCGGTGCGCGTAGGGATACGCGGCATGGTAGAACTCGAAGAACCCCACGTCGTAGCAGTTGTTCCTCAGCGCGGCCCGGGCGCTCTGCCATCCGCACGGCAGCACGCGGACCCCCAGCCTTTCCAGCCGGCAGTGGTACCCTTGCAGCTGCTCTGCCGGCAAGGCGGGCGTCGCGAGGGACTCATCGGTCAGCAGGCACAGGTCGACGTGATGACTGCGGGCCAGCATGCCGAGCAGCGAGAAGAACCTCCGGTCGCCGGAGTGCCAATCCGGTTTCGGGAGCTTGTCGGCCAGAACAAATATCCGCAGACGCATAGGTTCTTTCCGTATCACGGCAGCTACCGGGGAGGGTCCGTGTGGACGCGTTTCACGAGTCCATGCTTCTCGTAGTTGCGCGGACGCCTCCGCTCGATCAGGTACTGGCGGTACAGGTGAAGTTTTTGTACCGCCGCCATCTCCCATTGCGGCATCCCTTCCGGCGCCGGGCGCCCGTGCCGGAGGCGGCCGCGCGCCAGCCGCAGCGCCGCCAGGGCGAGGTAGCGCCGGGGCCGCCGGAGCACCCCGTGGTCCCAGTGGTGCGTGATGTACGCCGACATCCGGCCCAGGCGCCGGGCAAATGCCAGAAAGTTGTCTCGTGATAATCGCGATTCCTCAAAATGATGCTCGACCACACTGTCCAGGGCGGCGCTTATCTGGAAACCCGCCTCCCGGAGCTGGTACGAAAACAGGGTCTCCTCGCCGCAGAAGGGCGTGCCCGCCCCCAGCTCCGGGTCGAACCCCGGCACGCGGGCGAGCACCTCCCGGGCGAAAGCCATGTTGGCGCCGGTCAATTCAACCGGCGCCTCGGAAGGGAACTCGGTGGAAGCCAGCCACCGCCGGTGTTCCGGCGTCATCCACGGGCGCCCCAGGTGCGGCGCGATCCGGATGCCGCCGGCCACGGCGTGCGCCTCGCCCCCGAGGAGGGGCGCGCACATGCCCTCGATCCAACCGGGCGGCGGCCGGACATCGTCATCGG
Source organism: Armatimonadaceae bacterium (assembly GCA_030446525.1). Next base: position 119 of record JAUJNC010000378.1, on the reverse strand, counting down.
TGAACAGAATCATGCGCCCTCGGGCCGATGCGATGCCGGTGTTACGCGCGCTTGACAGCCCCGGCTTCGGCTCGCGGACGTAGCGGACCGGCATCTGCGGCAACCGGCAGGATCGGACC
>JAUJNC010000377.1 GCA_030446525.1 Armatimonadaceae bacterium | reverse complement strand
CGTTCTGGATCCAGAGCGGGCTGCCGTTTCTGGCGACCCATCCCGATCTGGTCTGTCCCACCGACGAGCCGACGGTGCTGGTCGACTGCGGCGCGATCTGCGCGTGCCTGACCGCGGCGACGGGCCGGCAGCCCGTGGTTCTGGGCAAGCCCGAGCCGTCTATCCTGCTCGACGTTTGTCGACGTGCCAACGTCCGCCCGGGAGAAGCGGCGATGGTCGGCGACCGCCTTTATACCGACGTCGCGATGGGGCGGCGCGCCGGCGTCCCCGCGGTGCTGGTGCTCAGCGGCGAGGCCACGGCGGCGGACGCCGCCGCCTGCCTCCCGCCCCCGGACCTCGTCGTCTCCGACATCGGGGAGTTCGGGGAGCGGCTGGAGCGGGCCCGCCTTTGGGGGCGGGCGGGGCAGACGGCTGCTCACCTTGACACCCCGCTCGGGCGTACGGTAGAATGAGGCGAAACGCGGGAGGTTTATCTTTGTGGAGGTAGTGGTCGGGGGCAACAAGCGGGCGCGGCAGTCGTACGGTTTCGATGAGGTGGCGCTTGTGCCGGGGCCGCTGTATGTGGACCCGGGGGACGTGGATGTGTCCTGGTCGCTCGGCGGACGGCGTTTCGAGATCCCCATCCTGGCCGCCGCCCTCGACGCCGCCGTCGACCCCGCGCTGGCCGCGGAGATGAGCCGGCTCGGCGGGCTGGCGGTGCTGAACCTGGACGGCATCCAGACGCGCTACGAGGACGCCGGGGAGGCGCTCCGCCGCATCGCCGAGGCCCCCCAGGACGGCATGGTCGGCCTGATCCAGAAGGTCTACGAGCAGCCGGTGCGCGAAGAGCTGATCGCCCGCCGCGTCCGGGAGATCAAGGAGAAGGGCGGGACCGCGGCCGTTTCGGCCACCCCGCAGACCGCCCAGCGCGCCGCCCGGGCCGCCGTCGAGGCCGGGGCGGATTTCTTTTTCATCCAGAGCCAGGTGGGCGTCGTCCGCTTCGAGTCGTCCCGTGCCGCCGCCTTCCCCATCGCCGAGTTCTGCCGGGACGCCCCGATCCCAGTCCTGGTCGGCAACACGGTCGGCTACCAGGCGACCCTGGATCTGATGGAGGCGGGCGTCGCGGGGGTGCTGGTGGGCATCGGCCCCGGCGCCATCTGCACGACGCGCAAAGTGCTGGGCGTCGGCGTCCCGCAGATCACCGCGACCGCCGACTGCGCGCTGGCCCGCGACGAGTACCACGCGCGCACCGGCCGGTACGTGCCGATCATCACCGACGGCGGGATGCGGGGCGGCGGCGACATCGCCAAAGCCATCGCCGCGGGGGCGGACGCCGTGATGCTCGGCTCGAGCGTCGCCGCCGCGGCCGAAGCGCCCGCGCCCGGCTACTCGTGGGGCATGTCCACCATGGCCGCCGACCTGCCGCGCGGCACGCGGATCCGGGTGGGGGTCTCGGGGAGCCTGCGCGAGATCCTGTTCGGCCCGGCCCACCGCGACGACGGGTCGATGAACCTGGTCGGCGCGCTCAAGCTGGCGATGGGGTCGCTGGGCGCGCGGAACCTGCGCGAGATGCAGCAGGCGGAGATGGTGATCGCCCCGTCGCTCCCGTTCGAGGGCAAGTCCCTCCAGCGGGCGCAGGGGGTGGGCTAGTCATGCCGCACCCGGCCAGCGACGCGGGCGGTGGCGCCGCGCCGGCGCCCCGCCCCGCAGAGCTCGTGATCGTCCTGGACTTCGGCGCGCAGTACACGCAGCTGATCGCCCGCCGGGTCCGCGAGTGCCGCGTTTATTGCGAGATCGTCCCGTCCGACACGCCGCTGCACGCCATCCTGGCCCGCAAGCCGATCGGCATCGTCTTTTCCGGCGGGCCGTCGTCATGTTATCAGGCGGACGCCCCCCACGTGGACCCGGCGATCTACCAGGCCGGCATCCCGGTGCTGGGCATCTGCTACGGGATGCAGCTGATGGCGCGGCAGCTGGGCGGGGAGGTGATCCCCGGGGACCGGCGCGAGTACGGCAAGACACAGCTGGACGTGCTCGACGGGTCCGACCTGTTCCGCGGCCTGAACCCCGAGCTCATCTGCTGGATGAGCCACGGGGACACGGTCCGGGCCGCCCCCCCGGGCTTCGCCGTGACCGCGACCACGCCGTCCACGCCCGTGGCGGCCATGGCCGACCGGGACAGGCGGCTGTTCGGCGTGCAGTTCCACCCCGAGGTGGCGCACACGCCCTGGGGCACGGAGATCATCCGCAACTTCCTGTACGACTTCTGCGGCGCCCGCGGCCTGTGGACGATGGAGTCGTTCATCCGCGAGGCCACCGAGTCCATACGCGCCCAGGTCGGCTGCCGGCGCGTGGTCTGCGCCCTTTCCGGCGGCATCGACTCCTGCACCGTCGCCGCCCTCGTCCACCGCGCCATCGGCGACCAGCTGACGTGTATCTTCGTCAACACCGGTCTGCTCCGCAAGGACGAGGGCACGCAGGTCCGGGACACCTTCGGGGGCTTCTTCAAAATCCGCCTGATCTACGCGGACGTCAAGGACCGCTTCCTCGCCCGGCTCGCGGGCGTCACCGACCCGGAAAAGAAGCGCAAGATCATCGGCGAAGAGTTCGTCCGCGTCTTCGACGAGGAGGCCGAGCGCATCGCCGACGTGGACTTCCTGGCCCAGGGCACGCTGTACCCCGACGTGATCGAGTCCGGCACCAAGAGCGCGGCCAAGATAAAAACGCACCACAACGTGGGCGGCCTGCCGGAAAACATGCGGATGAAGC
>JAUJNC010000376.1 GCA_030446525.1 Armatimonadaceae bacterium | reverse complement strand
CGGCCGCCACCGCCGCCGGCGCGTGGTCGTGGCCGTCGGTGCGCCTGCCGGGGCGGCAGGCGTAGACCACGCCCGGGGCGGCCTCGCGGCTGTCGTGCGTGACATCGGCGACAGCGACCCCGGCACCGTCGGCCGGCGGCAGCAGTCGGGCATCCGCCCCGAGCGCGGCAACGAGGTCGCGCAGCGGCGTCTGCTCGGCAAAGCGTGGAGAAGTCACGGAGATCGGCGGCAATCGCAATCGGCTGCAACGACAGGTGGACCATCCGGCGCGGCAGGCGCGGCGGCTGCCCCGCGAGCATACGGCCGGGCACGGACGAACCCGCGCAACGGCTCCGGCCACTCGGACGGGCGCCACGCTAGGGCGTCGCCGGGTCGCGCGCCCCCGGAACCGCCTCGGCGGCGGGGACGTCGGGGTCAACGGGCGCCACACCCTCTGGCAGCGGCTCGGGAATGGTGCCGGCGGCAGCCTGTGCGGGCTCGGCGGTGACCCGGGCCTGCGGGTCGGACGGCGGGACCCGGCGATGGTTGAGCGCGAACTCCATGATCTCGGCGAACGTAGGTCCGGCCGTCAGACCGCCGTAGTAGACCGGCCGCGGCTCGTCGATCATGACCCCGACCACGATGGCGGGATCCTCCACGGGCGCGAAGCCGACGAAGGACCCGACGTAGGAGCCGTCCTCGTAGCCGCGCACCGTCTCCGAGGCCTTCTGGGCCGTGCCGGTCTTGCCCCCGACGCGGTACCCCGGGACCGCGCACAGCGGGCACGTGCCGTACTCGTCCTCCACCACCCCGCGCAGCATCTGCGCCAGCGCGTCCGCGGTCTGTTCGGACACGACGCGCCGCCGCTCGGACTCGGGCGCGGCGTAGAGGCGGCCGTCCTCCCCGACTGTGCCGCGCAGCAGGGTGGGCTCGATGCGCTCCCCGCCGGCGGCGATCGTCTGGAACACGGAGGCGACCTGCAGCAGCGAGGCCGAGACCCCCTGCCCGATGCTGATGGTCGGCAGGCTCGTGGCGGACCACTGGTCGGGCGGCGCGAGCAACCCCGGAGACTCCCCGGGAAAGCCCGACCCGGTCGTCTTGCCGTACCCGAACTTGCGCAGGTACCCGTACAGCCGCTCCGGTCCGACGCGCTCGGCGATGCGGATCGTGCCGACGTTGGACGACCGCTCGATGATCTCCCGGAACGTCATCTTCGACTTCTCGGGCGGGTGCGAGTCGGTGAACGTCTTGTCGCCGATGCGATAGCCCAGCGGCACGCCGAAGACCTCGTCGGGCTCGGCGAGTCCTTCCTCCAGGGCGGCGCTCGCGGTGATGACCTTGTTCACGCTGCCCGGCTCGTAGACGTCGGTCAGGGCTCGGTTGCGGCGCGCGTCGGCGTCCGAATCCGCCAGCGCACCCGGGTCGAAGTCCGGCACCGAGGCCATCGCCAGGACCTGGCCGGACTCGACGTCGAGAACCACGGCGGAACCGGCTTGGGCGTTGAAGCCGCGCACGGCGTTGGCCAGGACCCGCTCCGTGGTGGCCTGGATCTCGCGGTCCAGCGTCAGGACCACGTCGTCACCCGGCACCGGTGGCAGCACCTCGCGGGGGGCGGAGCTGATCTCCAGGCCCTGGGGCGCCTGCTCGAGGCGCATCGTTCCCGCGCGGCCCGCCAGCGTCGACTCCAGCCCCAGCTCCATGCCCGCCAGGCCGTCGCCGTCGATACCGGCGAAGCCGACGACCTGTGCCGCCAACGACCCCGCGGGATACACCCGGCGCGCCTCTTCGAGTATGGCCACACCGGGGAGGTTCAGTGCCTGCACCTCGGCGCCGACCTCGCGCGGCAGCTGGCGCGCGAGGTAGACGAACGCGGCGTCCTGGGACAGCGTCTCGGTGAGGTCGCCCACGGGCCGGTCGCCGAGAGGCCCCAGACGGCACCCTGCCCAATCGTCTTGCCGTCCTGGGTGTAGCGGTTGCGGGCGATGAGGCCGGGAGACAGCAGGTTGTTCCAACCGTCCTGCTCGGCGTACTTGTCCATCGGCAGGATGAGCCCGGCCCGGACCATCGGCCCCATGCTGTTTTCGCCGTTGTTGATCTGGGAGATGTCAGGTCCCTCGCCACTCTGAACGGCGCGCTGAAGCTGGTCATCGAGTTGGGATGTCTCGAATCCTCGGTGCTCGACCTTGGCGCCCTGCTTCTGCTCTTGGAACTCCTTTGCCAGGGTTTCGACGATCTCTGCCTGTCCCCCTGAATTGTTGGAGTCCCAGAAGACGAGATCGCCCCCCTGGGCCAGCGCCTGCCATCTTCCCCTTGGAACGGCGCTCAGAGCCAGCGCCGTGGAAGCAGCGACAAACCCGCGCCGCGAAATCGTCAGGCTCGTTCCCATGGCCAGGTGCCTCCCGGTCGACGAACCGCGGTTCCGTTCCGCGGCTGCTTCCGCTTACCCTGGCCGGGAGTCTGTCACAGGGCCTTCCGACCGTCAATAACGCTCGCGACCGCTACCTACGGACGGACAACGGGCGCGAACTCCCCATCGCTTCCGCCTCGCGGGCCAGCAGCAAGCTCTCCCGAAAGGACCACGACAGCTTTTACCCGCGGCGGCACGTTTGCATCCACGACTGGGCGGCCGAGAGAACGTTGTGTGTCTGAAGGGGTGGCCTGCAACATGGGCCTTGGATCGGCCACCCTTCGACATTCTCCGGTCCCAACAGGGCGCCCCGCCTTCTGTCTCATCCAGGGTGTGAAGTCCAGGATCATCTCGCGTGCTCCTCAG
>JAUJNC010000375.1 GCA_030446525.1 Armatimonadaceae bacterium | reverse complement strand
ATACGAGCTGATGCCGATGGCGCCCGCCCCGCGGTAGCGGGCCACGTCCTCGCCGATGAGCCTGGGCGTCAGGACGGGGAGGGAGCGCCACGCGTACTTGCGGAAATACGAGTAGATGTAAAGCCGGCCCTGCACGTCCGGGCGGGCCTTCCACGCCGTCAGCGCGTCCCAGTACGGCTTGTTGCTTTTGTTGTTCGGGTCGTCGATGTTGGCGGCGAACGAGCGCGCGATGGGGCAGAACCCGACGATGGTGTTGGGGGCGAAGGTGATGCCCGCCGGGGGCGTCAGGTAGTTCTGGTAGGCGATGAACTCCAGAGTGACCTGGGGCATCTCCCGGGCCAAGACCCTGGCGATGTGGTTGACCACGAGCGCGTGGCGCACGGGGGGCTCGCCCAGAAGCCTGTCCGCCTTGTCCTCCGACCAGCGCGCGCCGTCGGGCGGCCACAGGTCGAAGATGTCGATCTCGGGGTGCGACCGCAGGTAGGCGAGCACGTTGCGCGTGAACTCGGCCATCGCCTCCGGGTTGGAGGTGGCGAAGACCCGGTTGACGGCCCGGCTGCGCTGCCCTTTTTCGTCCACGCCGAACCACTCGGGGTGCTGGTCGAAGTAGCGCGCGGCGGGCAGGAAGTTCTGGTAGCCGTGCCCGCCCACCTCGATCAGCAGGCCGCGCTTCTTCAGCTCCGGCGTGAGCGCCTCGCGGAACATATCCCAGCGCACCCTGCCGGACCCGCCGTAGTCGGTGGGGCAGCAGAACACGTTGTGGCGGGTCTTGGCCATCCAGTCCACCAGGGCCGGCAGGTTCTCCCCCGTGTGCGTGCGCCCCTCCTCGACGTACTTGGCCCGGTACCGCCAGGCGGGACGCTCCTCGGTCTCCCCTTCGACCAGGGCGAGCCGGTCCGTGCGGGGCACGATCTCGCCCTTGCCGCCGGGATAAAAGGCGAAGTTGGGCGCGACCCACCAGCAGCCCAGCCGCTCCAACAGGGCATAAGCGGCGTACAGCGTGGCGCGCGGCGTGTTCCCCACCACCAGCACGCGCTCCGGCCGCACCTGGATCCGGAACGTGTCGTCCCAGGGGTCCGGGTTCGCGGCTTTGGAAAGCCAGGGGCCCCGGCCGACATAAACGGCAATCCCCTGCTTGGGTGCCTCCGTGGCCAGAAGCAGGCGCGCGCCCGACATCTGTGCCAGGTAGCGCTGGATCTCCTCGGCCGCGAAGCGCTCGGGCGGCGTCGCCCTGGGGTTGACCACGATCTGCGCCGGGGGGCGCCCTTTCTGGACCAGCACCACCTCGGCGCGCGCGTGCGGCAGGCACAGCAGGGCGAGGACGACGGGCAGCAACCGATACGGCTTCATAGAACCCTTTCTAAAGTTTCTGCAGGATCAAGATCTCGGGCGCCTCGGCGACGTAGGTTGGGATGGTGACCGTGACGCGGGGATGGCGCTGGATGTAGGACGCGGGGAATTCGGGCGTCACCGGGCCGTGCAGGGCGCGGCGGAGCACGGCGCAGTGCCAGTAGCGGGGCATGTACACGTGGATCTCCCGCGCCGCCATCAGCTCGCGCATGCCGACGGTCACCGCGCGGGGGGGGATGCCGAGCAGGTCGCCCGCCGTGCCCCCGATCGCCATCTGGACCGTGGTCGCGCAGCTCAGCCGCACGACCCGCGTCGTGTACTGGCCGAACGCCTCCACGGTCACCGACGTGTCCGGCTTGCCGTCTTCGGTTTCGGGCGGGTCGTTGAAGGCCCAGTGGCCGTTGACGCCGAAGCCGGTGTACACGACGTCGACGCCGCCCACCTCGGCGATGCGGCGGGCGTAGTTCTCCAGGTCGTGGGGGTCCGGCAGGGTCAGGTTCTCCGCGCGGAAGCCCAGCCCCGGGTCGAGCCGGTCGAGCAGGTGGCTGCGCAGGTGGCCGCGCAGGCTCAGGGGGTGATCCTCGGGCACCATCTCCCCGTTCTCGTCGCAGTACTCGTCCATCGGGAACAGGTGGAAGCGGCTCAGTTCGAGCTTGTCGCGGTTGAGGCGCTCCGCCAGCGACGGGAACTGCACCGGGCCCACGGGGAAGATGACGCTGAGGCTGCGGTCCTGCGCGTTGCGCTCGGCGAGCAGGCCGGCCACGTCGTCCACGAACGCCTGCTGCATGGCGTCGGCGTCGGGGACCACATTGATCCGCGCCGACGTCCCTTTGCCCAGCTCGGACCGGGGTATTGCCGCCGTATTCTCCACGTACGTCATTCCTTTCCTGCCGCGCTCAGGGCGCTGAGGGTTTCGCCGACCTGCGTGCGCGTTCGTTCCAGCGCCACGGGATCCCAGTTGAAGGTCGTAGCGCCACAGCACCCACGGGATCAGGCGCATGCCGACCGGGTTGACCCCCAGGCCGTGCGGGATGTTGTGGTAGATCCACGCCTCGTCGCCGGCCTTCTTTCGCTCGACCAGATCGTTGATGTCGACGCGCGCGATGGCGGGCCAGGGCATCCACAGATTCGCCCCGCGATAAAGGATCGGGTGCGGCTCCTCGGTCAGCTCACGCCGGCTGTCCGGCAGCACCTCGCGCACGAACTCGTAAACCACGGCGACGCGGCCATACTCGTTGACGTTCGGCTCGTCCTTGAGCTTGATCTGCGCCTTGCTGAGCCAGCCGCGCTCCTTGAGCCAGGCCGCCGCCTGTTCGAGATGGTAGCGGAACGCCGCCTTGAACTCCGGCGCGAGCACGAGAAGGCCCGCTTGGCCAACATCGTCCACTGGGGCTACGGAACCG
>JAUJNC010000374.1 GCA_030446525.1 Armatimonadaceae bacterium | reverse complement strand
TGCAGGATGCGGCCGCCTAGCGGTAACTTGTCCGCGAAAGCGGGCCAATCCCACCAGGTCGGCGTCGATAACGTCGATATCCTCGGCGCGCCAGCCCAGGCTTTCCGCCCGCTGGCGCAGGGCATACTGCAGGCGCAGGCTCTCCTGGTTGGACAGCACCTGCTGCGGCGTCGACTGGCGGATGTAGATGAGGGCCTTGCCCCGCAGGTGGCGGGGCGTGACGAGCTCGGCGGTACTCACGGATCACCTCCTGGCCGATGGCGGTAAGGTCGGCACAGATTTGGGCACGCAACTCCGGGGGGAGTTGGCCCCACAGGTCGGCGGGTCGCGTCGGCATAGCCCCTCGTCCCGCTCGGCCAGGGTGACCAGGGCGACCACGGCGTCATAGGTCAGGATGGTCGCCGGCGCTGGCCGAGACGACGCGAGGGTAGTGGCGGCCACCGGGAGCCGCAACACCATCACGTCGCGGTAGCGCACGAAGACATGGCCGTCACCACGCGACGGCTGACTCACGGAGAGGAGAGGGAAACGGCGTCCATAGAGCGGATGCCGCGGGTCGGTCACCGTGATGTCCGGTAACGCCTCGTCCGCCGGGTTCTTGAGGGGGGTATCGAGACCGTAAATCGTTCGACCGGATTGACCACTACTGGCTGCTGGCCCACGTCCCCGTGGACAAGGCCATCCTCCGGCAGTGGCTGAAGGCCGGGTACCTGGAACGGAACGTCTTCCATGCGACCGACGAGGGCACGCCGCAGGGCGGGGTCCTCTCGCCGGTGTTGGCCAACCTGGCGCTCGACGGGCTGGAGGCCCGCCTGCGCCAGGCGTTCCCGAAGTACCGCCAGGAAGGAGGCAAGAGACAGGCGACCAAGGTCAACCTCATCCGCTACGCCGACGACTTCGTCATCACGGGGCGCTCCAGGGAACAACTGGAGAGGGAAGTCCTCCCCGTCGTCCACGCCTTCATGCAGGAACGGGGGCTGGCACTCTCGCCCGAGAAGACCGTCGTCACGCATATCGCGGACGGGTTCGACTTCCTCGGGCAAAACGTGCGCAAGTACCACGGCAAGCTGCTCATCACGCCGTCCAGAGACAGCGTGAAGGCCCTCCTTGCCGGCGTCCGAGGTATCCTCAAGGCCAACAAGCAGGCAACGGCGGGGCAGGTGATTGTGCAACTCAACCCCCTCCTGCGGGGCTGGACACACTATCACCGGCACGTCGTCAGCAAGAAGACCTTCCACTCCGTGGAACGCGCGCTCGTCCTCGCCATCTGGCGGTGGGCCAGGCGGCGACACCCGAAGAAGGGCGCGGGATGGGTACGGCGGAAGTACTTCCGCACCATCGGCAACCAACGCTGGGTGTTCGTCGGGGGACACGACGGCCAGGAACGCCGGCTGTTCCAGCCTGGGCGCGTGCCGATCCGCCGGCATGTGAAAATCCGGGGGCCGGCCAACCCGTACGACCCGACCTGGGAGCCCTACTTCGAGCGTCGCCTGGGCGTGAAGATGGAGGCGACCCTGGCCGGGCGGCGGACCCTGCTGTACCTCTGGAAGCGGCAGGGCGGGCGCTGCCCGCGCTGCGGCCAACCGATCACCAGCATCACGGGGTGGCACAGCCACCACGTCATCTGGCGGTCGCGCGGCGGCGCGGACACGGCGGCGAACCGCCTGCTGCTGCACCCGACCTGCCATAGGCAGGTCCACGCCCGAAACTCCGAAGTGACGCCGCGTCCTGCCACGGGGCGTTAGGCAAGGCTTGAGCTGACTGAGGGGAAACTCTCACGGTCAGTTCTTAGGGGGCGGGACGGCAGCAATGCCGTCCTGCTACCCGACTTCCGGGTGGTCTGCTTCGACAAGCTCGGCGAGGTCGCCGACCAGTTCCTGCGCCGCGGGGGGCAGGTGTTCGTGGAAGGGCGGCTGCAGAGCCGCAAGTACACCGACCGCGACGGCATCGAGCGCACGGTCTACGAGGTCGTCGCCGGCGACCTGGTGCTGCTGGGCGGCCGCCGGGCCGAGGAGGGGGCCGCGCCGGGCGGCCCCGGCCCCGGCGACCCGTTCTAGGGATGGTGTGGCTGGCGGATCGGGGGGCGCCGGCGGCGGGGACGATCCTGCACGAGGCGCGCGGGCAGGGCCTGCTCGCCGCGGCGGGCGTGGCGGCCGGCCCCCCGCCGCTGGGCTGGCGGGAGGTGGACGTCCTGGCGGCGCTGGCGGTCGACCCGGCGGCGTCGCAGGCGCTCCTCGCCGTCCGCCTCGGGGTGAGCTCGGGCACCGTCCGCAAGCACCTCGACGGGGTGCGCGCCGGGCTCGGGGTCGGGAAGGAGCTTGACGGGGCGGCGCTGGTGGCGCTGGCGCGCGAGCGCGGCGTGCTGGCGGCCGAGCCGGGGACCGGCGGGCGCCTGGTCGCCTTCCGGCCGCGGCCGGAGGAGGAGGGCTGATCGTGGGGGACCTGGGTGATGCCCTGGACCGGGGGCGCGACGGGGGCGAGGGCCGCGGCGACGCGGAGCGCGCGCCCGCACCGCGCCGGCCGCCGGACCCGACGGCGGAGCAGCGGGCGCGCTGGTCGGCGCCGGGGTACGATCGCATCCGCGACGCCGAGCACCAGCGCTGGGCGCAGGGGCACCGCTCGGTCGAGAGCCTGCGCGAGGCGGGGCAGCAGGGCTACGCGGCGATGCGCGACCGCGCGGGCGGCGCGGAGCGGGTGCTGAGCTCCGGCGTGGAGTATCGCCTGGCCCACCCCACTGTCGACGAGCGCCGGGCGC
>JAUJNC010000023.1 GCA_030446525.1 Armatimonadaceae bacterium | reverse complement strand
CCCCGGCGCCAGGTCCGCCCGTTCATAGGCGGGCACCTCCTGCCACCGGCCGCCGAAGTAAGCCGCCGCCGGCTGGGGGCCGGCGGGAGGCGCGGCGCGCCCGGGCCCCGCCGCCACCCGGGGGTCGGGGCGTGCCCGGGAGGCGGCCCCGCCGCGCCGCGACTCCCCTTCGCCCGCCCGGTCTTCGGGCTGGTGCCCGAAGACCGCCTGGTACTGCGCGGTGAACGCCTGGGCGAGCGGAACGTGTTTGTCGTACTCCAGGGAAAGCGACGCATCCTGACCCGCGAAGCGCAGGTTCGCGATGCGACGGCGGACGATGATCTTTTCCCGAGCCACACCCTCCTCCGTCACCAGGCGAACGGCTTCGGCCTCCAGCTCCTCCATCCCGTGGGGAATCGCCGCGGCCGCCCGATCGAGCGGCTGCAGGATCTGCCGCTCCGCGAAGCGCTCGACAGAGGCGTGGCCGATGCCCAGCGCGCTCAGAAGGCCGGCGTCACGGGGCACGAGGATGGTGCGCATGCCCAGCCGGGCGGCCACCCCGCAGGCGTGCTGCCCGCCCGCGCCGCCGAAGGCGACCAGGGCGTACTCGCCCGGGTCGTAGCCGTCGCGCACCGAGATGTTGCGGATGGCGTCGGCCATGCGCTCGTTGGCGATGTCGAGGAAGCCCTCCAGCAGCGCGTCCCGCTCGACGCGCTCGCCCGTGGCCTCTGCAACCAGGCCAAGAACCGCGTCCGCCTGCTGCGCCGCGCGCGCCGGCTCGATAGGGATCTCGAAACGGCCGGCGGCCAGACGGCCGAGGAGCAGGTTGACGTCCGTGAGCGTGAGCGGGCCGCCGGCGCCGTAACAGGCGGGGCCCGGACGCGCGCCCGCGCTTTGCGGCCCGACGCGCAGGCCCTGCCTGTCGAACGTGCAGACCGAGCCGCCGCCCGCGGCCACGCTTTCGATGGCGAGCGCGGGGGCGACCAGGTGCGCGTCGCCGACCGCGTGCTCCCAGACGTAGCTGAAATCGCCGTCGTAGCGGGCCGCATCGGTGCTGGTGCCGCCCATGTCGAAGGCGATGACTTTGGTGAAGCCGGAACGCCGCCCCGCGATGGCCGCGCCCCCGATGCCGCCGGCGGGGCCGCTGAGCAGGCTGTCCTTGGCGCGGAACGAGTCGGGCCGCACCAGTCCGCCGGCGCTGGTCATCACGTGCAGCGTGCTGCCCGGCGAAAGGGCCGAGCGGACGCCCTCGACGTAAGCCCGGATCACGGGGGCGAGGTAGGCGTCGACGACGGCGGTCTGGGCGCGCGGCAGCAGCTTGATGAAAGGCGCGAGGTCCGAAGAAAGGGACACGTCGTGAAAACCCGCGCGCCGCAAAAGGTCCGCCACCTGGCGCTCGTGGTCCGGGTTGCGGTAGCTGTGCAGGAGCGCGACCGCCGCGGCGCGGATCCCCTCGGAGAGCAGCCGCTCCGCCTCGGCAATCAGCCGCTCGGCCTCAAGCGGCGTCAGCACCGCGCCGTCGGCGGCGATCCGCTCCGTCACCTCCACCACCGCCGCATAGAGCGGCGCGGGCTTGCCGATGTCGAGGGCGAACAGGTCCGGGCGCTGCTGCGTGCCGATGGCGAGCAGGTCGCCGAACCCTTGCGTGATGAACAGCGCGGTCGGCGCGCCGGTGCGCGTCAGGAGCGCGTTCGTGCCCCGCGTCGTGGCGACGCGCATCTCGAGGGGGGGCAGGGGAGTCTGGGCCGGGGTCTGCGTCACCAGCCGGGCGGCGAGAACCGGCGCCTCCGCGGGCGAGCGGACCTCGAAGGCCGCCCCCCGTGCGTCCCCCGGCGGCAGCGGCTCCGTAAGCTCGATGATCCCGGCGTCGGGGTCGTAGCGCGCCACCTGTGTCTCGCCGTGCTCCCTGCCCAGCAGCCGCAGTGCGAAGCCGCGCACGAAATCGGGGGGTGCCCCCCAGCGTTCGCGGACGCGCAGGCGCGTCGCGCCCGGCTGTTCGGCCACCGCGCCGCGCAGGGCGCTCGTGCTGAGCACCTTGGCGCGGTGCACCGCGCCGGACGGCGACACGGCGAGGCAGTCCGTGAACGTCCCGCCCGTGTCGACCCACACCCGCCAGCGCTCGTTATTCTGGAAGTCCATCCCGGATAAGCGTGGTTTCGACGCGGCGCCGGTCATCTCCTGCGGTAGAAGGCGGCCGATCCGTTCATCCCCCGGTAGGATTATCCGCCCGCATGGAGAATCTATGGGGGTGTACCGGTCGTTTACCGGCCCGGTGGCCGTGAAAGGAGTGGGAATGGCCCAGACGATTAAGGTCCTCCTTGGAAACGCGGATCCGGAGTTCCTGGACAAGGTGCGCGCCCTGTCCGATCGCATCGAGGTGATCGGCGCCCAGCAGGTCAAGGAGCACCCCGAACTGATACCGGAAATGGAGATCGCGTACGGGGGACTGGCCCGGGCGCAGATCCCGCAGGCGACAAAGCTCCGCTGGCTGCAGGTCGCCGGCGCCGGCGTGAACGGTCTCATCACCCCCGAGATCCAGAACAGCGACCTGGTCATCACGAACGCCAGCGGCATCCATGCCGAGCCGATCACCGAGCACATGTTCGGCATGCTGCTCGTGGTCACGCGCCGCCTGCGGGAGGCGTGGGAGCAGCAGAAGACCCGCCAGTGGCGCGGCTACGACTTCGGGCGGAACGTGGACCTGCTGGCCGGGAAGACGCTGGGCGTGCTGGGCGTGGGGGCGATCGGCGGCCACAGCGCCCGGGTGGGCAAGGCGTTCGGCATGCGCGTGGTCGGCCTGCGCCGCGGCGGGGAGGGGCACCCCGACGTGGACCAGATGTACACCCCCGACCGGCGGCAGGATTTCCTGCGCGAATCCGATGTCGTTATGAACTCGCTGCCGCTGACGCCCAGGACCCGCCACTTCCTGGGCGCGGCGGAGTTCGCCGCGATGCGGCCCGGCGCCATCGTCATCAACACGGGGCGCGGCGCCACCATCGACACCGAGGCGCTGATGGCGGCGTTGCGCGAAGGGCGTCTGGGCGCGGCCCTGCTGGATGTCACCGACCCGGAGCCTCTGCCCGAGGACCACCCGCTTTGGGCGATGGAGAACGTTTATATCACGCCGCACTACAGCGGCAGCCACCCCACCTACGGCGAGCGCGCCGGCGCCATCTTCCTGGACAACCTGCGCCGCTACCTGGCGGGTGAGCCGCTCGTCAACGTGGTGGACAAGCAGGAAGGATATTAACCGATGTCATCGCTGACGCAAGAGCAAGAGAACACGTACCAGGCGCAGGGCTACCTGCTCGCCTCCGGATTGATCCCGCCCGCCATCGCGGCGGAAGCAGAGGCGGCGATGTGGCGGCTGCTGGGCGCCGACCCCGAGGACAGAGCGTCCTGGGCCGGCATCCCCTCCGCGCACCAGACCTACCAGGAGCCCGCCTTGCTGGCCTGCTACACGCCCCCGATGCTGTCCGCCGCCGCCCGCCTGGCGGGCGATGACTCCGCCACCTTCCGGCCGCCGGCCCGCGCGTACGCCATCAACGTGTTCCCGCAGGAAGCCGAGTGGCAGTGGCCCCGGCCGCACATCGACCACGCCATCAAGGAGCACGGCCACAAGACGTTCCCGCTCGCCTTTCGCATCGCGGCCATGGCCTTTCTCCACGACGTGCCGCCGCACGGCGGGGGCACGGTCGTCTGGCCCGGTTCCCACCAAAAGCTGGAAAGGCTCGCCCGAAGCGACCCGGCGCGCTACGAGACCATGTGGGCGGTCAACCAGGACCTTGGCCGGGCGGACCTAGGCGACCCGGTTGAGCTGACACCCCGGCGCGGCGACATCCTGTTCTACCATTACCTGTGCGCACACGCCGGCAGCCGGAACACCAGCGACCGTCCCCGCCTGGCTCTCAACATGAAGTGGTGAGAAAAAAAGCGGAAGGGTGTTTAACGAGACCGATCTGTGAGGCGATATAGATTGGAGCGCGGAACGATCTGGCAGGTTCCGCCGTCAAACGACAAATGGGTGGCATGATCTACACCAGGGAACAACTCGGTTCGAGTCAATTAACACACGGCGGATGGCCGTGTGTCTTAGCACGTCTCATCCTGGGCATTCGTTATCACACGCTGCCGATCCATCGCAATTCTTTTATAACCCGTCGCCGATTACGCTGCCGCCCGGTAGGGGCTGATCCCAGAATACACAGCCTCAATCACAAGGAGAGCAAGAACGTAATCGGCCCCAAGCCTGAAAAGCCTGGGGCCGATTTGTTTTTTCGTGGGCCGGCTTGATCGCCGGAGAGATCAACTGCCTGTAAAGCAGCTACCTTGCGCTGTGGGGGTTCGAGTCCCTCCCGGCCCACCAGGAAAGTCCTGTGCCGCTGTAGCTCAGCCCGGTAGCAGCGCCTGTCTGAAAACAGGAGGTCGTGGGTTCGAATCCCCACCGGCGGCATAGCCCTCATAGCCCAACCGGTAGAGGCACGTGTCTTAAGAACACGCAAGTCGGCGTTCGAATCGCCGTGAGGGCATTCCAGGCATGTAGCAGAGAGGAGGGCACCGTGGAGAGGAAACTGGCAAGCGTACAGAAAGTGCTGGGCATAGTGCCTATCGAGAACGCCGACGCCATCGAGCTGGTCAAGATCAACGGGTGGCAGACGGTGACCAGGAAGGGGAGTTCCAGGTCGGCGATCTCGGTTGCTACCTGGAGATCGACAGCGTCCCGCCCGACACGGAGCCGTTCGGTTCCTGTGGACGCCGAAAACCCAGGAAGGGCCCGACCCGTTTCCGCGCCCGGAGAAGTTCCGCATCCGCACGATGCGCCTCCGGGGCGCGCTGTCGCAAGGGCCTGTTCCTGCCGCTGTCCGAAGGGCTGGGCTGGAGGGGCGCGCAGGAAGGCGAGGACGTCACGGGGCGCCTGGGCGTCGGGAAATACGAGCCGCCGGTTCCGACCAGTATGGGTGACTGGCGGGCCACTTCCCGGCGTTCGTCCCGAAAACGGACGAGATGCGCGTTCAGGTGTTCCCGCCGTGCTGGAGGAGGCTCCGCGGCAAGCCGTACGTGATCACGCTCAAGTACGACGGTACGAGCGCCACGGCCTGCATCGATCCGCGTGACGGGGAGTTTCACGCCTGTGGCAACCACAGCATCCAGGAGGGTCAGAACCTGTACTGGCAGGTGGCGCGCAAAGTACTGAGATCGAGGCCGTGCTGCGGGACTTCCCGCCTACGCCGTTCAGGGCGAGATCGTCGAGCCCGGTGTCCAGAAGAACCCGCTGGGCCTGAGCGAGGTGAGCCTGCTCGCCTTCAACGTCTTCGATATCGAGAGGGCGTGCTACCTTGGCTACGATGCGGCGCGGGGGTCCTGGGAAAGAACGGGATTCCGTCGTGGACACGCTGGAGGAGGGCGACGTTTTCGCCTACACGCAGGAAGATCTGCTCGTCCTTGCCGAGGGCAAGTACCCCGGCACGAAGGCCGAGCGGGAAGGCATCGTCGTCCGCTCGCGGCAGAAGCGTACAGCGAGGCCCTGGCGGGCCGCCTGTCATTCAAAGTCATTTCGAACCGCTACCTGCTCAAAGAGCAAGATTGAGGAAGGCGCGTGGCGCCCTGGACCACCCCGACGCCAAGACGCTGATCGGCGAGACGCTCGACCGGGCGGCGGGCGCGGGCCGCGTGCGAGTCCGCAGCGCGGCGGACAAGTAGGGTATAACAGAACACGTGACACCGGGGCGGGCCGGCAGGTCCGCCGATGTGATGTGGACCAATGAAAACAAGCATACCGATTCGAAGCGAAAACGCTTCCGCGCCCGCGGACAAGAGCGACGGAGGCTGGCGCCACCGGGCGATGAATGAGGCGCTGCAGGTCAAAGCGATGCGCGGCAAGCCGGAGGAGTCGGTCTTGCGCAGCATCCGCCAGCATCGCCAGGCTGGTCGACCGTCAACCTGTACCCGGACCGTAAACAGTTCCTCCAGTATCTGGAAAACAACACCCGGGGAATGCGCCCCTTGCTTGAGGGCGGCCATGCGTTCAAGGACTTCCGTGGACAGGATCTATCGCGCCGTACCTGGGCTGGTACGAAGTCGGGTGGGAAGACGGCGCCATCGAAGTCGTCCTGGTGCCGGACTATGACACCTATGCGGAACACATCTGTGCGGCACGAGACGAGGACCTGCTGCGCCGCTTCGCCGAGACGGTCATCGACGCCTCGTATCGGCCCATGGGCCGCTGCCTGCGCTATGCCGAGGGCTGGGAGAAACGCGCCGGAGCTGGACGCCGAGATCGGCGCGGTGACCTGGGGTGATATCGTGCTGCCGCCGGAAACGCTCGTCAGGATGCGTGAAGCCGTGGAGGGCTGGGCGGCCGGTCGCGTCACCTAGGCGGCCATGGGCTTCACCTGGAGGCGCGGCGGGCTCGTGGTCGGGCCGCCGGGAACGGGCAAGACCATGGTCTGCAAGGCGGCGGCAGCGGCGCTGCCCGACCTGCCTTTTCTGTATGTCCGTGATCTGCGCGAGGACGACCACAAGGAGGCGATACGCGCGGTCTTCCGGCGGGCGCGCCGTCTCACGCCCTGCCTGCTGGTTCTGGAGGACATGGACGGGCTGGTGACGCCCGAAAACCGTACCGTTTTCCTGAACGAGCTGGACGGCTTCGGGAACAACGAGGGGATACTGGTTATCGCCACGTCCAACCATCCCGGCAAGATCGATGAAGCCTTGCTGCGGCGCCCGTCCCGCTTCGACCGTGTGTTCCATCTCGGCCTGCCGGCGCCCGCCGAGCGGCGGGCGTTTTGCGAACGCCTGCTGCGGCGGCCGGAACTCGCGGACCGTCTGTCGCCCGGGCTGAACGCGGCGGAGCTGGCCGAGCAGGTCGCCGCGCGTACCGACGGCTTTACGCCGGCCTACCTGAAGGAGGCGTTTACCGCCGCCGCGCTGGAGCGGGCGCAGATCGGAGAAAAGGCGCTGGACGCCGGGTTCGCGGAAGCGGTTTTCGGACAGGTCGAGGAGCTGCGCAAGCTGGGCCGTCGGCTGCGCGACCCGGATGCGCTCGCCGAACTGCGAACCGGCGAGGGGACTATCGGTTTGCGGCAGAGGAGGTAATACCGGCGCCTGAACCGGATGATCTGCCGCCTGATTATCCGCATCCCCGTGCCCGTTGGAAACGGTGCCTGGGTGTGGCTTTACGCGCATTCCTAAAGGCAGCCCGCGTCGCCAGATAACCCTTGCCGGTTGATCACGCAAAAAACTCGGTTTCTGATGCAACAAAACGGGGCGTCGTGTCGTCTGCAAAGTAGGCGGGAAGGGGATGCCCTTCCCTGTCGGCGTCATTTTCCGTTATGCGTTACTAGAGGAGCCGAAAGATGCGTCTTGAAGACGTCGAGATGGTCCGGGCCGTGCGCCGGGAATTGGGCCGCCGGTGCCTGGACGCGGGACAGACCATGGTAACGGCCCTGCACGGGGTCATCCACCTGACCGGCAAGGTCCGCCCCCTGCGCGGGCACGAGAGCGAGTTCGAGGAAGAGGTCCTGGCCCTGTATAAGACCCTGAAGATGCGCCCGGGCGTGCGCGAGGTGATCCTGGAATGGGACACGGGCGGCCACGGCACCGGGCTGAGCAAGCGCCTCCACTAGCCGCCTTTCAGACGCCCGCGAACGGGAAGCGGCGTCCAAAAGGCGCGGCGCCTACAGGCGGGGGGTGACGTCCACGGTGCGTTCGCGGGTGTAGGTGACCAGGCCGGGTTTGGCGCCTCGCGGCTTGCGGACATGCCGCCTTTCCACTACGTCGACCGCGACCAGGCCGGCGTGTTTGACCGACGACCCGGACCGCGCCGCGACGATCTCGGCCGCCCGGCGCAGGACGGCTTCCGGCACGGCGCCGGGCTTGCCCGCGGTGCGCAGGATGCCGTGGGCGCCGGTGCCCGCCCGCACGTGGAGCCACAGGTCGGCGGGCGCGCCGACGCGCGTGGTCAGGTGATCGTTCGCCTCGGCCGTTTCGCCCACGAGCAGCTCGTAGCCGTCGACCGTGTGGGTGCGCACGCGGTGCCCGCCGAACGGCCGGTCCTGCGTTCGCTTCGCCGGGCGGTTGTCGGTGCGCTCCGCCCCGCCCCCGGCGCGTTTCTCCCCCACCAGAGCGGCCAGCGACTCGCGGATCGCCGGGTACGACGCGGCGTCGGCGCGCTCCAGGTCGGCGGCGAGCGCCGCCAGCGCCGCCAGCTCCTCTCCCCTGTCCTCGGCGCGCCCCGCGGCGTAATCGGCGGCGTCACGCGCCTTGCGCGCCCGCTCGAAGTAGCTTTGCGCGTTCTCTTGCGGCGAGAGTTTGGCGTCGAGGGCGATGGTCGTCTCCTCGCCGTCCGGGGAGTACAGGTCGGGCAGCGTCACCGCGTCGGCCCCGCGCGGCACCGACCCGAGGTGCGCCAGCAGCAGGTTCCCGGCGCGCTCGTACTTTTCGACCCGCCCGGCCTCGGCCAGCGTCGCCCGCGCCGAGGCGAGCTCCTTGCGCCGGAACGCCGTTTCCCGCGCTATCGCCCGGGCCAGACCGGCGCGCTCGGATTCGTCGGCGCCGCGCTGCGCGCGCGTGGCGTAGAAGGTGTCCAGCGCGACCGAGACGCCGTCGCGCCGGAAGCGCCGCCCGGCGGGGACGCTCGCCGGCGCGAAGGCCCACACCCCCTCGGTCCGCCCGTCCTCGTCGGCGACCGAGTGCGGGTCGAACTGCCCTTCGCGCACCCGGTCCATCAGCGCCGCCCGGGCGGCGGGCGCGCCGCCCGCCGCGGGGGCGCTCGCCAGCACCTCCTCGGCCGCGAACCCGCCGATGCCGGAGAAGGTGGTCATCAGCCACGTCCTGACCGCCGGGGCATCCGGGATCAGCCCGGCCAGGCCGCATCGAACAGGGCGCGCAGGCGGAGCGCAGGTCCAGGGCGAGCGGGTCGCGGCGGTCGTGATAGCCGGCGGGTCGGGCGTAGGGGCCGCCGGCGCGCAGGGCGCTCCTCGCCGGGTGTGGGCGGATCGCCCCGCGCACGAGCCCCGCGCCCGAGACCAGGACCAGGTTGGCGTTGCGGCCGCCGAGTTCGGCGACGAGGGTGATTCGCTCGCCGTCGTGGGCGTGGAAGACGAGGCGCAGCACGCGGTCGAAGCGCAGCAGGGCGATCTCGTCGAGCCGCGCGCCTTCCAGGTGCTCGGCATAGCTGGCAGAACGGCGGCGGCGCCGGGGGTTTCGCGCCGGACCTCGGTCAGGTGGACCCGGAAGTCCTGCGGGTCGGCCGAGCAACAGGCGGCGCGCCCGGTCACGCCGTACAGCGACAGGACGATCTCGGCCGCCGACGGCTGCTGGACCTTCTGCACCTTCGCGCCCCGCACGGCCCCCGCAAACTCCGCCGCCACCGCCGCGAGGGTGAAGGTATCGAACGGGATCATGACGAGACCATTTTTACCCTTTTCCGCGGATCAGCACCTCGTCGATCAGGCCGTACTCGACGGCCTTGCCGGACGACATGAAGTAGTCGCGCTGGATATCGGTACGGATGCGCTCCAGGTCCTGACCGGTATGACCTCGGCAGATGCGCGCGCCGGAGGTCGTTGTGCCGGGGATCTCGCGCGCCTGGATGTCGATGTCGATGGCCGTGCCCTGGAGTTCCGCCGACACCTGGTGCACCATCATGCGCGCGTGCGGCAGGGCATGGCGCTTGCCGCGCGCGCCGCCGACCAGCAACACCGCGGCGATGGAGGAGGCTCGCCCCACGCAGATGGCGGCAACGTCGGGCTTGATGGCGCGCATCGTGTCGGGACGCCAGGCCGGCGGTGACGGAGCCGCCGGGCGAGTTGACGTACATCTCGACGTCGCGGTCGGGGTCCTTCCTTCTCCAGGAACAGCAGCTCGGCCACGACCAGGTTGGCGATGTGGTCGTCGACGGGCTCGCCGAGGAAGATGATGCGGTCCTTGAGCAGCCGCGGGTAGATGTCGTAGGAACGCTCGCCGGCCGACTGCTCGACCACCATGGGAACTAACGGCATGATTTTCTCCTATGACCCTCACCCCTCGTCACCTGCCCGGCCTGCGGGCCGGCGGCGGAGAGAGCGTCTTGCTTGCGAGGAGCCGCAGGCGCAGGCGCGCGGGCCGCCGCTGCCGGCGTGGGTGAGGCGGACCCTGGTGCCCCCCTCGGCCGGTTCCAGCGTCCAGGTGACGAGCGTCGGCGGCTGGTCCGGCTCGCTCTGCCACGTGCTGCGCACGCCGCTCTTCCTCGGGTTCGGTGACCTCCCCGGCGATGCGCCCGTCCCACCCCCGCGCGGCTCCGACCGGAGGTGAACCTGTGCCCCGGCGCGGCTCCAGGTCGCCGGGCGGAGCCACCGGGCGAGCGCCCGCTTGTCGGTGAGCGCCCGCCAGACCTTTCCCGGGGGATGGGGTAAACACCTCGATGTCGACCTTCGGTTTCATGCGTCGTCCTCCAGATGGTCTCCGGACGCGGCCAGCTTGTCGCGCGAAACATTCATAGTGCCCGACCCAGCCGGACACCTCGCGCAGGGGTCGGCGTTCAGCCGGTACCAGCGCTCGCGGCCCACCGGCCGCACCTCGACCAACCCGGCGTCCCGGAGCACGCGCATGTGCTGCGAGAATCGCCGACAGCGTCGCATCGAACTGCCGGCGAGCCGGCGGACGGGCTGTTCGCCGCCGCCGAGCAGGCCGAGGATCGCGCCTCGTCGGGTCGGCGATCGCGTGGAAAACGTCAGCGCGGGCGAAGCGGCGGCTCATGGAAGGCATTATACTTTAGAACCTGCTAAAGTGTCAAGGGCGCCAGTGGTGAACCGTCCCCGGGCCCGCGCGGCCTTCAAAGCAGGTCCGACAGCAGATTCGTCATCTCGCCCTGGAGGTCGGTCGGTTGTCGTCATAGACCATCACCGTTTCCAGCCGGGCGTGGCGGGAAAGGCGCTGCACCCGGCGCACGTCGCCGCCCGTGGCGTCCAGGGCGGCCGTGATGGCGCTGTGCCGGAGCTTGTGGGGCGTGAGCCGCAGCCCCAGCATGCGGCGTAGTCGCCGACCAGGTAGTACAGCCCGTCATGGGTCAGGCGCTCGCCCGCGTATTCGGGGCGGTGGTCCACGTTTTGAACAGCGGCGCGTTTTTATCGTCCGTATGACCGGCGGCGCCGAGATAGGCGACGAGGGCGTCGATGCATTTGGGCGAAAGCGTCACGGGCTGTTTCTGCGTGCCCTTGCCTTTGCCGAGCACGAGCAGGCGGCGCTCGGCCGGCGAGAAGTCGCCGACGTCGGCGGCGCACACCTCGGCGCGGCGCAGGGCGTTCTCCGCCAGCAGGCGCAGGATCGCCCTATCCCGCAGCCCCGCACGGCCGTCGCGTCCGGCAGCTCGAGATCAGGCGCCGCAGCGTCTGCACGTCCACGCCGCGCGTGTCGCGGTACGCCGGACCTTTCGCCGTCCACCAGGCCGCGCCCGTCCGTGACGGCGAGGCCCAGGCGGTGCGACAGCTTGAGCAGGAGCGGAGCGCGGCCAGGCGGCGGTTGATCGTCGCCTCGGCCAGTCCCCGCTCGAGCATCCGGGCCTTATAGGTGGCGAGCCGGAGCGCGACCTGCGGCGGGGCCAGGGACAGAAACTCGCGCACCGCGCTTTGCGTCGGCTCGCCGCCGAAAAAGTCGCACAGGTCGGCGCGGTAGGCCCGCCGGGGGCCGGGCTGCGCTTGTCGGCGAGCAGCAGGCCCACGGGGGTGGGGGAGTCCGGGAGCGTTGGCGGGGCCGGGCCGCGGGGATCGGGTTGTGTCGCCATCGCCCACCATTATACTCCACCCCGGCCCGGATTTTTTACCGTCCGTCCCTTGACACACGCCCATCGCGTGCGGGTATACTGTTCACGCCGCTTAACTATTCGGCGGCGTGAACGATGCACTCCTGATCCGTCTCCTGAGCCAGAGGGCCGCTCAAGACCGTCCCGGCGAGGCCTGGAGGGCGCGCTATTCGGCGTGTTGCGGCTGCTGGTCTTCCGCAACCCGCCCGGTTCGCCCCTTGCCGACCTGCCCATCGCGCAGGTGCGCTGTCTGCACGTCATCGCCCGGCAGGAGGACCAGAAGATGCAGGAGCCTGGCCGGCAGGCTGGGGGTCCAGTTGCCGGCCCCGTCCCAGATCGTGGACCGCCTGGTCAAGCGCCGGATGGTGGAGCGCCGCGCGACCTGAGCGACCGCCGCGTGGTGCGCCTGGGGCTGACGGAGGCCGCGCGCGCGTGCTGGCCGAGGCCCATGCCGAGCGCCAGCTCCATGACGGCCGTGGCGCGCCGCCTCGACGCCCGGTCGCTGCAGACGGTGATCGAGGGTTTGCACCTTCTCGCGGGCGCCGCCGAGCGGGTCGACGCCGAGCAGCGCAAGGCGGCCCCGCCGATGGCGCTCGATGCCGACCCTCTCGTGGAGATGATGGCCCGCCGCGCGCGCGCAAGAAGCGGCCGCCCGAAAGGGGTGAAGGTCGCCGCCCGTGCCCGGGCTTCATGTTTTTTTAATTTTTGTCTGATACGATAAGGTCGGCCCCGCAAAGCCGGTCAGGCGGCGGGGGAGGTGTACATGAGGCTCCTGCTTATCGAGGATGAATGGGCCATCGCCTCCGTGGTCAAGCAGGGCCTGGAGGAGGGCGCACTTCGCCGTGGACGTGGCGCACGACGGGGACGCGGGGCTCGCCCTGGCCTTGGAACAGCGCTACGGCCTGATCCTGCTGGACCTGATGCTGCCTGGCAGGGACGGCTGGGACGTGTGCCAGGCGCTGCGGGCGCGGCGGGACACGACGCCGATCCTGATGCTGACGGCGCGCGACGCCGTGGGCGACCGGGTGCGCGGGCTGGAAACGGCGACGACTACCTGCCCAAGCCCTTCGATTTCACCGAACTGCTCGCGCGCGTCCGGGCGCTGCGCGCGACAGCGTCCACAAGGCGCGCGTGATCCGCGTCGCCGACCTGGAGATAGACACCCGGCCTGCGCCGCGTGACCCGCGGCGGGAAGGAAGTGCCCCTGACGCAGCGCGAATACAGCCTGCTGGAGGCGCTGGCCGCCCATGAAGGCCAGGTGCTGACGCGGGAGGATCCAGGAGCGGGTGTGGATGGACGAGGAAAGCTACTCCAATACGGTGGACGTGTACGTCGGGATGCTCCGCAAGAAGATCGACGCCGGGCAGGACGTGAAGCTCATCCGCACGGTGCACGGCCTGGGGGTACTGCTGCGCAACCCCCCGGCCGGAGAGGGCGAGGTGTAACGACGTGGGACCCGGGCTGCGGCTATCGTCCGTCCGCCTCCGGCTGACGCTCGGGAGCGCTCGCGCTCGCCATCGCCCTGCTGGCCTTCGGCGGGCTGCTCCGGTACCAAGTGCAGAAGAACATCCTGCAGGACATAGACGCGGAGCTGGATCGCTTCGGCCAGGGTTTCGGCCGCTATTTCCGGGAGCACGGGCCGGCACCGGTCGGCCGGGGCGGCGCCCCCGGGCGGCTGCCGGGCGGCGAACAGGGGCGCCGCGCCGAAGTGGAGTCCCGCGGAGGAAGGGAGTCGCGTCCCGACGGGCGCCCCCGGACGCAAGAGGGTGGGGGCGTGGAGGAAAGGGATCCCGGCGCGTCGAGTTCCGCGTCCTCACCCCGAGGGCAAGCCGATGCCACCGTGGGGGGCGACGGCCCGTGGGACCCGGCCGCCTTCTCGTTGTCCGCGCGCGAGGGCGGGACGTGCCCTCCACCGTGCTGGTCGGCGGCGAGCCGGTGCGCGTCCTGTCCGTGCCGCTGCGCGCCAGGGACGGGCGCATCGCGGGCGTGCTCCAGGCGGCGCGGCCGCTGGCCGAACTGAACTGGGCGTCGGGCGGCTCACGCGCGCACGCTGCTGGCCTTCATCCCGCTGAGCCTGCTGATCGCCGCGGCCGGGGGGGCGTACCTGACCAGCCGCGCGCTGCGGCCGGTGCGGCACATCACGCAGGCGGCGGGCCGGATCGGGGCGCGGGACCTGTCCGAGCGGCTGCCCGTCGCGGGCGGGGACGAGTTCGCCCAGCTCGCCGCCACGTTCAACGCGATGCTGGGGCGGCTGGAGCGCGCCTTCGAGCAGGAGCGCCGGTTCACGTCCGACGCCTCGCAACGAAACCTGCGCACGCCGCTGACCATCATCAAGGCGAACACCAGCCTGGCGCTGCGCGGGGAGCGGGCGGCGGCGCAATACCGCCAGGCCCTGGAGGCCGTGGACCGTGCCGCCGACATGACGACGCGCATCGTGGAGGACCTGCTGCTCCTGGCCCGTTTCCGACGGCGGCCGGCTGCCGCTGAACGTAGCACCCACGCCGCTCCTGGAGGTGCTGGAGGATGCGGCCGGGGCGGCTGGCAAGCCGGAACCGCCCCGATCCATCTGAACGTGGCGGATCCGGCGCTGTGGTGGGCGACGCCCACCACCTCGTCCGCCTGTTCGCCAATCTGCTGGACAACGCGGCGCGCCACACGCCAGCCGAGGGGCAGATCACCGTCTCCGCGTACACGGAGGGCGACGCGGTCGTGGCGCGGGTGGCGGACACCGGTGAGGGCATCGCGCGGAGCACCTGCCCCACCTTTTCGAGCGCTTCTACCGTGTCGATGCGGCACGCGCGCGCCCACGGCGGGACGGGGCTCGGGCTGAAGCCATCTGCAAAACCATCGTCGAGGCGCACGGCGGCTCCTCGCCATCCACAGCACGCCCGGGGAGGGCACCGCCGTGGACGTGACGCTGCCCCGGGCGGGGGCAGCTTTCCCGGAAGATCCGCCCGCGCCGGCGGCCCAGAGCGCCGCCGGGCGGGCGCCCAGTTTGCTCGCTCGTAACTCGTAAAAAATAAGAAGACGTCGTAAGGAGACGCTGTCCCGTATGGACTTTCCCATCTTGTATTCTCGCTCGGTCGTACTCGTGGTGACCCTGGCGACAGCCACGGCCCTGCCGTCGCTGGCTCAGGCGCCCGCCCTGCAGGCCTCGGCCGTGCAGCCGGCGCCGGGTGTGGGCATGAATCTGCCCAGTCCATGACGCCGGGGGAGGCGATCCGCGTCGCGCTGCGGCTCCAGCCCGACATCGCCGCCTCCGCCGCCGACCGCGACGCCGCGTCGGAGCGGCTCCAGCAGGCGAACGCGCGCTTTCTTCCCACCATCACGCCGCAGTACACGTACATAAGCAACTACACGTTCGTGGACGCGGGCCGCTTCTCGAACGGGCAAGGCGGCGATCAGGTCAGCCTGCCGCGGAGCTCGACGCGCGAAACCCGGCAGGGCGACCTTTCCCTGCGCTACCTGCTCTACGATTCGGGCCAGCGGCAGACGAGCGCGCGGCAGGCGCGCTCGTCACTGCGCGCCGCCGAGTTCGGGGAGCAGGACACGCGCCTCCTCGTCATCGCCAATGTCGCCGACCGGTACTTCGCCGTGCTGCGCACGAGGCCCTGGTCCGGGTCGCCCAGGCGCAGGTGGAGCGGGCGCAGAACACGCTCGAGGTGGTGCGCGCCAGGTCGAGGCGGAGGTGGCGCGCCGGATCGACATCCTTCAGGCCGAGGCGGACCTCGCGAACGCGCAGGTGGAGGCTCCTGCAGGCGCGCAACAACGCCGACGTGGCCCAGGCGCAGTTCAAGAACGCCCTGGGCCTTGCGGGCGGGGGGCGGCTGACGCTGGCCGCGGCACCCGCGCCGACGCCGGACACCCCGGCCACGGCCGTCCTGGGAAAAGGGCGCCGCCCCCCGGGTCCGCCGCGCCCCGAGGACGTCATAGCCGATTATATCGCCTCGCGTACCGCGCGCGGCCCGACGTCGCCCGGTCGGGCCAGACGATCGACATCGACCGCGCGGACGTGCGCCTGGCGAGGATAAACTCGGGCGTGCTGATCACCAGCGACACCGCGCTGGGCTACCAGTTCTCGCCCGACAGCGGCAACAACCGCGAGATCACGGCGCAGGTGTCGTACCCGCTCTTCGACGCGGGCCAGGCGCGCGCCCAGGTGCGCGCGTCCGAAGCGGCGCTGCGCGCCTCCGAGGCGCGGCTCCAGTCGCTGCGCCAGCAGGTCGCCGTCGAGGTCGAGCAGTCGTACCGCCTCCTGTCGGAGGCGCGCGCCCGCATACCCGCCGCCGAGGCCGCCCAGCGGGCGGCCCAGATAAACTATGACGCCGCCATCGAGTCCCGCCGCGAGGGCGTGGGCACCGTGGTGGAGGTGATCAACGCGCAGACCCAATTGGTGCAGGCCCAGACCAACTACGTCCAGGCCACCTACGACTTTTTCTCGGCCGACGCCCAGCTCGCGCGGGCGGTCGGGCAGGCGGACCGCATCGCCCAATAGGAGGCACGTCATGAAACGCATCCTTTCTTTGATCGCCCTGACGATCTTGGTGGTCGCCGGCGGCGTCCTCGTCGCTTCGCGAAGCCGCGTCCCCGCCGCGGCGGAAAAAACGCAGTACAAGGTGGCCAAGGTGGAGCAGGGTACGGTCAAGAAGACCGTCTCGGCCAGCGGCACGCTCCAGCCGTGGACCTTCGTGGACATCAAGTCCAAAGCCGGCGGGCGCGTCGACCAGCTCCTGGTGGACGTCGGCAGCGAAGTCACGAAAGGGCAGGTGCTGGCGCGCATCGACCCCTCGGACACCCAGCTGACCGTGAACACCGCGCAGGCCGACATCGACGCCGCCCGCGCCCGCGTGCTGCAGAACGGCTCGTCGTACCAGCTCCAGGTGCGGCAAAGCAACATCGCCATCCAGAACGCGCGCGCGCAGCTCAACTCCTCCCTGGCCAGCCTGCGGGCCGCCAAGGTGCGTCTGCAGACGGCCCAGGCTCAGTCGAAGTCCCAGCCGCGGCAGACCGAGACGGCCATCCGTCAGGCCGAGGCGAACCACCAGAGCACCGTGCAGCAGCGCCGGCAGCTCGACGCGACGCAGCCGCAGGAGCGCGCCGCCGCCCAGGCCGCCTATGACCAGGCCGCGGCCAACGACAAGAACGCCCAGGCCAACCTGAACCGGCAAAAAACGCTCGAGGCCAAGGGCTTCGTTTCCAAGCAGCTGGTGGACCAGGCCGAGGCCAACTACGGCGTGACGACCGCACAGGTGCAGTCGGCCCGCGAGCGGCTGCGCACGATCGAGGCGGAGCAGCGGGCCGCCCGCGAGGCCGCCGACGCCCGGGTGGCCCAGGCGCTGGCGCAGGTGGAGAACGCCAAAGCGCAGACGGTGGACATCCAGAGCCGCAGGAACGCGGTGGACGAGGCGCGCGCCGCCGTGCAGCAGTGGGAGGCCCAGGTCGAACAGGCGCAGGCCGGGCTGCAGCAGGCGATCGCCAACCGGGCCAACAATGACATCCGCCGCTACGACATCGAAACCGCCCGGGCCAGCACCGCGCGCGCCGAGGCCACCATGGAGAACGCCCGCAACACGCTGGAGCAAACCACGGTGCGCGCGCCCTCCGGCGGGGTCATCCTCAAGAAGTACGTGGAGCAGGGGACCATCATCACGTCGGGCCTGTCACTGAGCTCCACGGGCACCAGCATCCTCCAGCTCGGCGACGTCTCCAAGATGTACGTCAACGTGTCGGTCGACGAGACCGACATCGCCAGCGTCGACGAAGGCCAGACGGTGGAAGTGAACATCGAAGCCTACCCCGGCATCCCCTTCGAAGGCAAGGTGGCCCGCGTCGACCCGCAGGCCGCGGTCGAGCAGAACGTCACCACGGTCGCCGTGCGCGTCGAGATCGACAACTCGTCGCCGACGTTCCGCCTGCTCAAGCCCGGCATGAACGCCACCTGCGAGTTCATCGTCGACGAGAAGGAAGACGTCGTCAGCGTGCCCGGCGAGGCCGTGCGCAGCGACGACCAGGGCAGCTTCGTCGAGATCGCGCGGGGCGGCACGCGCGCCCCCGCGGACCCCGAATCCGGCACCCCCGCCGAGCCGGACGTGCTCGTCGACGTCAAGGCCGTGCGGCGCCCCGTCGAGATCGGGCTGGAGGGCAACGACACGGTGGAGGTGGTGAAAGGGCTCGAAGCGGGCGAGACGGTCGTCACGCAGACGATCGAGCCGACGCCGCAGCGCTCGTCCAGCGGCAGCCCGTTCGGCGGCAGCCGGGGGCCGAGCAGCACCGGGGGGGGACGGCGGTAAAATGGCAGTGAAGCAGACACTGGTACGCGAAGAGGCCGTCCGGCCGCAGCCGGAGACGGAGCCGCGCCCGGCCGACCAGGGCGGGCCCCCGGCCGACCAGGGCGGGCCCCCGGCCCTTTTCGGGCCCGCCCTGGTCAGCGTCGTGATGGCCCTGCGCGGCCTGGGGGCCAACAAGCTCCGCTCGGTCCTGACCATGCTCGGCGTGATCATCGGCGTGGGCGCCGTCATCATCGCCATCGCGATCGGGCAGGGCTCGCGCGAGGCGGTCGCCGAATCGATCCAGCGCCTGGGCACCAACGTGCTCTCGGTCCGCCCCGGGCAGCAGCGGCGCGGGGCCATCAGCTTCGGCTTCGGCTCGAGCAGCACCCTGGTGCTGGAAGACGCCGCCGCGATCCTGCGCTCATGCCCCTCGGTGGGGCGCGTCTCGCCCGAGGTCAGCCAGAGCAGCCAGGTCAAGTACGAGAACAAAAACACCAACGTCACCGTCAACGGGACGGGTGAAGCCTACCCGCTGATCAGCAACCACGCGCCGCAGACCGGCCGTTACTTCACCGAGCAGGATGTCCAAGGGCCTGCGGGCGTGCGCCGTCCTCGGCCAGACGACGGCCACCGACCTGTTCGACCGGCAGTCGCCGATCGGCAAGTCCATCCGGATCGGCGGCCAGAACTTCGAGGTGATCGCCTGGTCAAGGAGAAGGGCAGCCAGGGGTTCCGCGGCAACCCGGACGACTCCGTGTACGTGCCGGTCACCACGGCGATGCGGCGCCTGTTCGGCATGGAGAACCTGCGCGGCATCACCTGCCAGCGCGCGCTCGTTCGGGCTGATGAGCCGGGCGCAGCGGGAGATCGAAACCGTGCTGCGCCGGCAGCACAAGATCACCGGCGACAACGCGGCGGACTTCATCATCTTCAATCAGGCGGAGCTTGCCGAGACGCAGAACGCGCAGCAGGACACCTTCTCGTCGCTGATCACGTATCTGGCGATCGTGTCCCTGGTGGTGGGCGGCATCGGCATCGCGAACATCATGCTGGTGTCGGTGACCGAAAGGACGCGCGAGATCGGCGTCCGCAAAACCATCGGGGCGCGCCGGCGCGACATCCTTTCGCAGTTTTTGTGCTCGAGCGCTGTTCCTGTCACTCGTCGGCGGGCTGCTCGGCGTCCTCTTCGGCGTCGTCGGGTCCAACCTGGTGAGTTCGGCCAACGAGTGGCGCGTCGTGATCGCGCCGGGAACAAATCTGTAACTTTCAGCTTCGGCCATCGTCGGCGTCTTTTTCGGATTCTATCCGGCGCTCAAGGCCTCGAAGCTCCACCCGATCGAAGCGCTGCGGTATGAATAACCTGACCCCGGGTACCCCGGAGGTGCCCCTTCCCCGCTCCGGGAAGGGGGAGAAGAAGGAGAAAAACGCGAGGTTTCGTGTTCGATGGATCGCGGCGGCGGCCCTGACCGCCGCCCTGGCGCCGGGCGTGATGGCGCAGGGCCCGGTGGTCCCGGCGGCCCAGGGGGGCCCGGCGGCGGGTTCCAGATGTCGCCCGCGGCGCAGGCCAAGATGAAAGCCTGGCAGTTCGGGGACAGCCACAAGAATGGCGGACTGCTCCAGCAGACCATGGGGGGCATGGCGATGCTGGAGCAGTGACCCCGACCCGGCTCACCAAAGACCAGGCGAGGAAGGTGCTGGCCGTGATGAAGGCGTGGCGGAGCAAGCCCACGATGACGGACGCGGAGAAGCAGGTGAACAAACGGGCCACGGCTTCGCGCTCACCCTGCCCAGATCAAAAAAATGGTGAGCGCGACCAGGATGGCCGCCGCGGCGATGGCCCCGGCGGCGGGGGCGGCTGGCGGCGGTCGTCCCGGCGGCGGTGGTCCGGGCGGCGGTCGGCTCCGCTGGCGGCCCGGGCGGCGCGGGGGACCCGGCGGGGGCGGGCGGAGGTTCGACCCGAGCCGGATGCCCAACCCGAGGGAGTACAACCCGCTCAACCCGGATACGCTCCCCTTCGAAGGGATGCGCGCGCGCGCCAAGCAGCGCATGAACGAGATGATGGCCAAAGCTGCAGGCGCGCGCTGCATAGAAAGGGGAGGGGGCGGGCGATGTCCTCGGCGCTGATCGAAGTACAAGACCTGGGCAAGACGTACCGGATGGGCAGGGTGGAGGTGCGCGCGCTGAGAAGCGTGAGCCTGACCGTCGCGCGCGGCGAGTTCGTGCCATCATGGGGCCGTCGGGGTCCGCAAATCCACCTTCATGAACCTGGTCGGCTGCCTGGATACGCCGACGAGCGGCTCGTACAAGCTGGACGGGGTCGAGATCGCCCGCTTAAACGACGACCAGGTAGGCGGCGATACGCAGCCGCAAGATCGGCTTCGTCTTCCAAACATTCAACCTCCTGGCCCACGTCGGCCGCGCACAACGTCGAGCCTGCCGCTGTTCTACAACCACGGCGGCGCGCGGACCGGGAGCGGATCGCGCGCCGGTGCCTGGAGGAGGTCGGCCTGGGCGACCGCATGCACCACAAGCTCAACGAGCTTTCGGGCGGGCAGCAGCAGCGCGTCGCCATCGCCCGCGCCCTCGTGGACGACCCGGCCGTCCTGATGGCCGACGAGCCGACCGGCGCCCTGGACACGCGCACCGGCGAGGAGATCATGGCGATCTTCCAGCGCCTCAACCGCGCCGGCAAGACCGTCGTCATCGTCACGCACGAGATGGACATCGCCCAGCACGCAGACGTATCATCCGCTTCAAGGACGGCCTGGTGGTGAGCGACGAGGCGGTGGCGCAGCGATCGACGCCCAGGACGCCCTGGCGCAGATGGCGACGCCCGACGCCGACCTGGTGGCGACTTAGTCGGCCGCGGCGGCGTTTTTCCGAGCATGTTTACGCACATCAGCCTTAGAGACGACGATGAGAACTCGTGAAGACGGTCGCGGCCAAGCGTCGCGGCGCTTGCCAGTGTCGCTGCGCCGGCGCGCTCCGCGCCGCGTCGGCCGGCACGCCGCAAGCGGCCCCGGCCCCGCAGGAGGCCCCGGCTCCCGCAAGTGGCCCCGGCTCCGCAAGCGGCCCCGGCCCCGCAGGAGGCCCCGTCCCGCGCCGGCACCCGCCCGGCCGCCGAGGCGCTCGCCCGCATCGGCCAGGCCGCCGGCGTCATCGCGGTGGCGGACTCCACCATCACCGAGCGCGTCCCGCTGCCCGCGGCTGCCGCGACTCCCGAAACCGTCGAGCAGCAGATCGCGGAGGGGTCAAGGCGCTGCCGCAGGGCACCATCTGGGCGAAGCTGTACCTGCCCCGCGCCCGCCAGGGGCCAGGCGTGGAACGGGACGCCGTGGCGGCCTACGCGCGGGCCCAGGCCGGCCTGTTCGGACGGGTGGGCGCGGCCGCGGCCGGGACCGTGGAGATCCTCGGGCAGCGCGTCCCGGCCGAGAAGGCCAGGGGTACATCGCCGGCCTGAATCTGAAGCCCGTGTACCTGGTGACCAACCCGTCCAAGCAAAGCGCGCAGCCGCGCCGGCCGGCGCGGCCGATCCGGCGCAGTGGGCGCGGATGACGCCGGAGCAGCAGCAGCAACACGCGGCGCAGCAGGCGACGCAGCTTCGAACGCGGACCCGGCGGTGCGCCGCCAGATGTTCGATCAGCAGCGGATGGTGATGCGGGAGATGTTCCGCCAGATGACGCCGCAGCAGCGGGAGCAGATGTTTGGCGAGGGACGTGACCGGGACGGCCGCGGCCCGGGCGACGGCCCCGGCGGCGGCTGCGGCCCGCGCGACGGGTTCGGCGGCCCGCGCTGATCCGCAAGCGGTAAGGTAGTATGCCCGCCCGGCCACGTTTCCGCCCGCGTTCGATTCGTGAGCGGAAGCGTGGCCGGGCGGCGGGCGTTGTACGTGCGGACAGCGGGGCGCCGGCGTCTGCCCGGGGGCCATTCCTTCTAACGGCGCAGGTTCTCCCTGATCGCCGTCTCACCGACCGGACGACAACGCCCCAGGCGATTTCGCGTAGCTCCCCATCGAGAGTCAAACGCACTCTTTCCACTGCCAGGCTCGCCTTCGATCATCTCGACCGCCAGCGCGTCGCGGCACAGGCGGACGGTCCCGAACCCGCCGGCGGTCGAGAAGAAGGTGCGGAACTCTTCGCCTCCTGATTTCGGCCCGAACCACAGCGTTTTCGTGGCGGCGGAGTAACGGAAGCCGGACAGCGAACCCAGCAGCGCGTAGGACGCCATGGCGCGGGCGTAGTAGCTGCCACATTCGTACTCGTTGAAGGGGTTGCGCACGTGGCCGTCATAGCGGTCGCGCACCGCCCACACGAGGGCCAGACCTTCCTCCACCATGCTTCCTCGATCAGATGCGAGGCGACCTGGTACTCGATGCCCGTCCACGCCTCGTCGCTGTACACGAACGGCAGCGTCGGCTTGGCGCCGCGCGGCCACGTGCAAAGCAGCAGGCCGGGTTCGTGACCCATCGCGTAGCCGGGGCGCTGGGGCAGGCGTGGTCGGACAGGTCGGCCTTGAAGTTGTGCGCGAAGATGGACCGGAGCGTGCCCCGCACGTTCTCCCCGTTCAGGGGGGTTTCGACGCCGTAGATCCTGGCCATCCAGGCGCCGATGACGCCGTCCGAGAGGCAGCCGGGGCCGTACTGATACTTGGGCCCTTCGGCCTTCTGGAGCCGCAGCATCTCGTTGCTGTCGGGGGTGACGCCGCCATCTTTTCGGCGAACGAGGTGTCGCGCAGGCCCCCACTGCACCCTCTGCTCGTAGTACGCGCCGTTGAACAGTTCCTCGTCCATCAGCCGGGCGGCGCGCCGGGCCAGGCTCTTCATACGGCGCGGCGTCTTCGGGCCTGTCGAGGGCGCGCGCGCCAGGCGCCATCGCCGCGAGCGCGGCGACATAGATGCTCCCGCACATGCCGTCCGGCCCCCAGAACTCGATGTCGTAGGTGTTGTGGTGCGGCTCGAAGAGGCCGCCTTTGCGGTCGGGGTCCCAGGCCTGGATGCCGTAATCCAGGCTGCGCTTGGCCTGCGGGTACAGCCGTTCCAGCCAGGCCCGGTCGCCGCCGATGTGCCAGTCGCGGAAGAGCTTCAGGATGCCGCCGAGCTGCCCGTCGGCGGCGGCGTGGCGGTCGTGCGGGTGGGGCCGTCGGGCAGCGCGGCGCGGAACTGCACGTGGCCGCGCTCGTCCATCGAACGCTCCAACTCCTGTTCGCGCAGCGTCCGCTCCAGCGCGGGGAACAGGTGCGGGGGCCTGCGCGTAGTTCCAGACGTGGGTGCAGGTGCCGTGGCAACAGCCCGACTGCGGGAAGCAGCCTTCCCAGGCCCAAACGTTGCCGTTCTCCTGGCGCAGGACGGTCGGCGACTTGAGGATGGCCAGATTCGAGGCGATGGCGTCCAGGACGTGCGGGGCAGCGTCGAGTCCCACAGCGCGTCGGCGAAGGCGGGTGCGGGGCGCGAAGCGACTCGTAGCGCCCGGCGACGTACAGGGCCACCTGCTGTGCGTCGCCCCACCGGCCGGCGTAAAGGGGGCGCCACGACGTGGCGGCGCCTGCGGGCCGCTGTCGGCGGCGAGGGGGAGGGCGCTGGCGCCGGGTTTGGGCGGTGCGGCGCCGTACCGCTGGTCGACGTTGGGGAAGTGCCAGGCGATGACGACCGGCACGTCACCGACTCGCCCGGCGCCAGCGAGCCTTCGAGGAGGAGCGAGCCGCCGTTGCGCCCCGTGGCCTCCTCCGCGCCCGCCCCGTCGTTGGCGCGAAACTGTCCGGTCGAAACCTCGCGCCACAGCACGGAAATCGAGTCGAACCAGCCGCCGCGGAACCACATCGCCTTGATCGGGGCTGCCGACCGACGGCGTACAAGGCGGCGGTGCCGCAATCCGCGTGGTCCGGCGCTTCGGTGTTATAAAAGAAGACCCGCCGCCGGCCTCCCGGCCCGCCCCAGGGCGCACGGGCCGATCACGGCGTTGCCCGTCACGGACTTCTTGCCGGGGCGGACGGCGAGGTGCGACAGGTGGTAGGAGAACTCGAACGCCACGGTCTGGGCCGAGCGGTTCTCGAACGTGTACTCCAGGATGGCGCAGGGCAGGCCGGAGTGGACGTCATCGAGGGGAACGAACGGACTCCATCCCGTCACCGCGGCGCGCGGCGGAGCCTGCGGATCTTCCAGCAGCACGCGCCCGAACGGATAGCGGTTCTCGAAGGTGCAGCCTGCGAAGCGCGGCAGGCCCTCGTGGCCGCCGCGCCGGCCGCGCCTGCGCCTGCAGGCCCTGGTCGTAGATCTTCTCGACGGGCAGCGCCCTTCCAGCAGCCTGGTCACCGGCGTCGGCCCCTTGATGTGGAGGAGGGCGAAGGCCGCGTCGCCGCTGCCGTGCCCGTCCGGCAGGGCCGTCGTCGCGGGCCGGTTGCGGATCGCCAAATCCTGCACGCCGCCGTGCCCGTTGAGGCAGACGCACCCCCGCGCCCACGCCACCCATCAGCATGGCGATCTGCAGGTTCGGTCCGGAGAACGTCCGGACGGAAGCGAAATCGTTTCGGGTGTTGTGTTCCATGGCCCGCAAGTTCGCCGCGTGTGTCGCACAAACCTCCTTGCCCGCGCCTTGACGGACCGTGGCTCGCAGCGGCGTCACCCCTGTATGTCGCAATCGTGCCGTGATCTCACTCTCCCACAGCGCCCCGGCCCCGAGGGGGCGCCCAGAGCATCACCAGATTCGCGGTGAATCGGCCGAAGGGCCGCTCGCACGCCGCCCGTGTGCACCAGGCGCCGGCGAGCGCCAGAAGTATACGGCAGTGGCCGCGCGAAGCCGGCGCGAAAACCGCAGTCGATCGCTACGCATCCTTCGTCCCCCTGGAGTAGCGGCCCGGCGGAGGCCGCAGTAAGACAAACCGATCGGTATCGGGTTGTTACCGGATGACCTCGACGCGCGTCCTGTCGCGCCGATCATCGGGCAGGGCGAGCGGGAGCTCAGCAGATAACCCGCGCCCATCGTGTTGTTGCCCAGGTAAAGATGAGCCCCCACTTGCACGGCCGGCACGGCACGACCCGCAGGCCCACTTTGGCCCTTGTCTTTGCGGTTGCTGTGATGAAAGATGAAGCCGATCTCGGGATACCGGGAAAGGTCCCGGCGGGACGCCTGCTGGAAGGCGTCCACCAGAGCGCTCTGGTGCGGGTCGGACAGGTCGGGCAGATGGCGGCTTCCCGGTACGAGACTGCCCCCCGAGCACCCCCGAAGACCGGCGCGCTCGTGTCAACGGGGCGAGGCCTCCACCGCCGCCAGCAGATCGCGCAGGCTGCCGGCCAGATCGTGTTTGCTCGTGCTTTGGCCCACGCTTTCGTTGAGGCCGACGATCTGACTGAGCGAAAGCTCCCCGCAGGCGCATCACGTCGGCGATGCTCGGAGCGCCCTTCTGGGCGGCAAGTCGCTCCTGAAGCGCCAGCACCCAGCGGTCAGGGACTTCGTAGAGCCGCTGCGTGTACCAGTCCCTTGCGAAAGAGTAGTGTCCGGCCGCGGGTCCACCACAGGTAGCCCGTGGGCCGACACAGGGCGTCCAGCGCACCGACCGGCGTTTGCGGCGAGATCGCCTCGTCGCCCTCTGCGGCGACGTTGATAGGTTTGCTGCGGTAGTAGTCGGAGACCACCGGCTGCCCCGTCTTTTTCCGCCATCCCAGCCGCAGCGTGTCCGGCCAACTCCCCGCCGCTGCAAGGGGGCGCACGGCCCCGGCGTCGGGCACCGCGGACGTCTCCGCGACCGCTTCTCCCGTATAGGGATCGCCGTGGGGAGGCAGCACGAACTTGGCCGTGGCGTGGAAAGTTGCCGGGGGGATATTGAAGCCGGTGGGGCCGACAGATGAACCCGCTGCAGGCCGCTCTCTGGCGGTATTCCCCCCGGCGTTGAGGATCTGGAAGGTGATCGCGTGCCGCTCCATCTGCGCGCGCGGGATCTGGGTGATCTCGATCCCGCCGTGCAGTTCCGGCTTGAAGCGCTCCCCGTGGAACAGGTGCTCGATCTGGTCCTTCTGCCGCTCGCTGAGCGCCGAGACCGGCAGCCGCACGCGCCACTCCTCGATGAGCTTTTCGCGCTGCCCCGGGCCCAGCAGCGCGAAAAGCTGGGTGGCGACTCGGCTCTGCGGGTCGCTGAGGGCCTGCGGATCGGGTCATCCTCCGGCCGCTGGGCGAAGCTTGCCCCGGCTTTCCGCGAGCGCCCGCACCTGCGCCTCCCAGGCTGGGCGAGCAGCCGCGCTGGTTCGCGCGGGCCAGCCGCTCCTCATACTGGCGGGCCCTTATCCGCTGCGCAAGCACGCAGCGGCCCTTGCCCCCCGCAATCTGCTCGCGTTCCCAGTACGCCCCCAGCAGCGCCGCCAGATCGGAGAGGATCTCCGTCAATGGGCGCGCCGGTCCCAGGACGATGACCTTCTCGTCGGCGAGGCTGCGGCTGGCCACCAGGGTGACGCCGGTCTTCTGCGAGAGCAGGGGCAGAAGCTCTCCCACCGCAATGCCTTCCGCCGCGACGGCCACGCGCTGCTCCAGGCGCGCGTCGCCTGCCGTTGCCAGGAGCGTCCCGTCCCGGCTGCTGTTGTTTGGCCGCCGTAGCGGCCGCCGGGATCAGGAATGCGGCCAGCACGATGACGCCGGCCGTTCCCAGCGTGACGGCCGCGCGAACCCGGAAAGGGAGCGATAGGGAGGGTGAGGATCCATACCCCAGCAGACGCTGCACCCGCCGGCCAGCGAGGGGCGGGAAAGGACAACCCCGATGCCTGCTGTGCGCTCCAGAGGACTCGGGCTCAGCCGTTCGGCCAGGCGCAGCAGGCACTCGGCAGACGCCCGGGGCGACGGCGCGCAGGGCAGCGCCGCCAGGTCGCACACCTCCTCGCTGGCCTGCTCCCACTCGCGGCGCAGCACCCACAGCAAAGGCTGTGTCCAGAGCGCCGCGCAGAGCAGGCGCGTCAGGAGCGTCCATGCCGGGTCTCGCCCCGCCAGGTGCGCCACTTCATGGGCCAGGATCGCCCGGAGCGTCGGGCGATCGAGGTCGGTCCGGTACGTGGCCGGCAGCAGAATGGCAGGGCGCCATAGCCCGACGAGAAAGACGCCCCGGACGTCGGGGGTGGCTCTGAGCTGCGGGGCGCGCACGCGCTGGCGGGCGCAGAGCCCTTCCAGCAAAGAGAGCGCCCCGTCGTCAGCCACCAGCGCGCTCCCGCGGCGCATCCGCCCGATGCCGACGTAACCGAGCAGGAGCCAGCAGAGCAGCCAGAGGGTCCCCCCGAGCCACAGGCCCATGACCCCGACATAAAGCCAGCCCATGCCGGTGGTGCGCAGCGGCGGCATCTGCGGCATCAGGAAGTCCCGGAAGGGCGGAGCAGGCCAGGCGCTGACAGGGGGCGTCGCCGTCGCCGGGCCGGGAGGCGGCGTCACCTGGACGGTAACAGGCTGCCCTTGTGCGTCGCGGACGGGCCGACCTGTTAGAGATGGCCCCTGCGCTGGCGCCTGCGGCCTCGCCCCCTCTACGTCCGGGGCCGGCAGCTGCCCGGGTTCCGCGGGCACCTCCTGCGCCGGAGGCAGCGACAGGCCGCGCAAAAGCGGCGCGCGGTGCGTCCCTGTCAGGCCGGCCGAGAGCAGCCCGCAGAGGAGCACCCCCAGGAAGGTCGCCCGGTAAACGAGCCAGGGAAGGGCGGGACCGCTGCCGCGCTGGCGCAGTGCGTATCCGGCCGCAAACCCTGCCAGAACAAGCAGCGCGGATTGGAGCCAGAAAGCCAGCGCGACCTGGAGCAGGCTCTGGCACAGGACCGGCAGGGGGGTAGATAATCCTGAAGAAAAACTCATCGTGGGTTCTCCTCCTCGTCCAGCAACCGGCGCAGGCGTGCCAGCTCCTCCGGCGAGAGATCTTCCTGTTTGAGCAGGTGGGACATCAGGTTGTAGACGGACCCCTGATACACGCGCACCAGCAGCTCGTGCAGCGGCGTGGAAGTCACCTCCGAGGGCTGCAGCAGTGGGCGATAGATGAAGGTCCGGTCCTCCACCTCGTGCGCCACCGCATCTTTGGCTTCCAGCTGGCGTAACAGGGTCTGCACGGTGCTGTGGGTGACGGGGGCGGCGCGCGAGAGCTCCTCGGTGATCTGGCGCGCCGTGCACGGGCCGCGCTGCCAGAGCGCCTGCAGGATCCGGTACTGCTCCTTGCCAAGTCGGGGCGGCGGAGTGCGAGACATGGTGTCGCTCCTTACGGGTATGTGTCTACTGAGTAGTTTTACTCAATAGATTATGCACACGAAACGAGAGCCTGTCAAGAGCACATGGCGAAAAAGATTATCCTATTCGACGGAGCGACACCGCCGGCCCACGCGGGCTAGCGAATGTCTCCCGCCAAGCAGTGTCAAATGAATAGAAAGATGACGCCGCCCTGGACGCTGAGTTCATCGAGCGTCAGGCAGGCAGGATCGGGAAGAAGCGATTGGGTAGCCATACCTTCCTTTACCCGATTCCGACGTTCCTTTAGTTTGGCGAATAGGCCTCAGCAAAAGACCGGGAGAACCCAGATAATCTTGAAGTTGACACACAATTACTGGCTGTCTTTGATATCTATTTTGGTAACGATAATGAATATTCTGCGTACCAAACACCCGCTTGAATTTACGCTCCCGGATTTCGCAATGGCAATTTTTTAAACTCGCTTGAAAAATCCGGGATTCCTTGGTATGCTCATACTGTTGGTTGCAAGGTCGTTATCACCATTCTTCCTCTAAAGGAGGTTCGAAATGTCACGCAGATGTGAAAGCCGGACCGGCTTTACGCTCATCGAGCTTCTCGTCGTGATCGCCATCATCGCGATCCTGGCCGCGATCCTTTTCCCTGTGTTCGCCCAGGCGCGCGACAAGGCCCGGCAGACCTCGTGCCTTTCCAACGCCAAGCAGATCGGCACCGGGGTGATGATGTACACCCAGGACTACGACGAGATGTACCCGACCATCGACTACGCCAAGTACCTCGTCTTGATCCAGCCCTACACCAAGAACGAGCAGATCTGGGAGTGCCCGTCGGCGACCGGCAGCTATCGCATCGTTGCGTCTGCGGCTCTTTTCAACCCGCCCGCGGACAAGTTCATCAAAACCGGCTGGGCGGCTAACGGCGACGTTTTCGGCGGCTTTTTCCAGTCAGCGCCCAAGAACCTCACCCGAGTCGATGAGCCTGCCGGCACCGTGTTGCTGGCGGAAACCGACGTTGACCGCAGCATCACCCCCCGGCAAACTCCGCCCAGGCCGCGTTCAGCGCGTGCATCGATATCCGGCATGTCTGGTACCACATGCGGTGGAAGGCGTCCGCTCCCGGCGTTTGGCCAGTGGGAACAGCCCTGGGTTCGGGCAGGGCCGTCTGGGGCGCGCACCATGCGGGCGGGATGAACGTCGTCTATGCCGATCAACATGCCAGTTCACCAAAAACCCGCCGGAGGATTGCCGCGCCTGGATGCCCGCCATGCCGCCGGTGGGGTAGCCAGGAGGTAAAAAGGTCAGCACTGCCTATACGGCTGATAGTTGTCGCCCAGCAGGCACACCACAAACGTGGTGCTACAGCAACTAGTGGGTCACTTGGCGCGTATAGGCATTCGCCTGGGCTTCCTGAAGGGCAGGTTTCCCGGGCGAGTTGCGTCGCACCGCTCATAGGGAAACCCTATTTTCATGGCAAGTGACCCACTAGCATTTCAGCATGGCCGTAACGTTGATCCTGGCGACCCGAAGAAAACTCCTGGGATAGCCAATAGTAGCTCGCAGGCGTAGCCGGTAAACACGCAGGCCCCGGAGGGTGACTCCGGGGCTGCTGTTTTCCGCCAACCGTCCAGTGGCCCGCGGACGTGTCGTTGACAAAGGGCGGCGGGCGTGCTACACTTTTCGTGAGCGTCAACAAGAAAGTATCGGGCAGATGCCGAACCCGGAAGTCGCCGCCAGATCCGCGAGGTCGTGCAGCAGGTCGAAAAGGTCATCGTCGGCAAGCGCGAAACGGTCGAGGCGGTCGTCGTCGCGCTCCTCTGCAACGGCCACCTGCTGATCGAAGATATCCCCGGGGTCGGCAAGACGACCCTGGCAAAGACTCTGGCGCTCTCGCTGGGCTGCGCGTTCAAGCGCATCCAGTTCACCCCGACCTGCTCCCCGCCGACATCACCGGGACGTCGATCTACAACCAGAAGGACGGCGAGTTCCAGTTCCGGCAGGGGCCGATCTTCGCCAACGTGGTCCTGGCCGACGAGATCAACCGGGCCACGCCCAAGACGCAGGCCGCCCTGCTGGAATGCATGGACGAGGCAGGTGACCGCCGACGGCGTGACGCACCCCCTGCCCCGCCCGTTCTTCGTGATCGCCACCCAGAACAACATCGAGCACGAGGGCACCTATCCCCTGCCGGAGGCGCAGCTCGACCGCTTCCTGATGCGGGTCGGCATCGGGTATCCCACGACAGGCGACGAGGTGCGCATCCTCGACGCGCAGACGCGGGCGCATCCGATCGGGGCGGTGCGGGCCGTGATCTCCACCGAGGACCTGCTGTCGCTGCAGGACGCGGCGCGGACCGTCTTCGTCCACGGGTCGGTTCAGAGCTACATCGTCGAGATCGTGGCGGCCACGCGCGACCACAAGCAGGTCGAGGTCGGCGCCAGCCCGCGCGGCTCCCTCGGCCTGCTGCACGCCGCCCAGGCGTACGCCGCCTCGCAGGGCCGCGCGTTCGTGCTGCCCGACGACATCAAGGTGCTGGCGCCCAAGGTGCTGGCGCACCGGCTCGTGCTCTCCCCCGAGGCGCGGGCGCGCGGCATCGAGGAGACGATGATCGTGGAGGACCTCCTGAATCGCGTCCCTGTCCCCGTCGGCGTCCCCAAGCAGTAATGGATGGCTGATAGATGATGGTTGACGGGGGGAGCGCCCCTTACCATCAACTATCAGCCATCAGCCATCAGCCATGCTCATCGACACCCACGTCCACCTGAACCACGAGGACCTTGCCGCCGACCTGCCCGCTGTCCTGGAGCGGGCCGGAGCGGCGGGCGTCGGCGAGCTCATCGTGATCGGCTACGACCTGGCCTCGTCGGCGCGGGCCGTGGCGCTTGCGGAGGGTCCGCCGGTCGGGGCGGGAGCCCGCCTCTGGGCGGCTGTGGGCGTCCACCCCCACGACGCGGCGCACTGGGATGCCGGCGCGGCGGCGGCGCGGCTGCGCGCCTGGGCAGCACACCCCCGCGTGGTCGCCGTGGGCGAGATCGGCCTCGACTTCTACCGCGACCTTTCGCCGCGGGACGCGCAACACGCGGCCTTCGCGGCCCAGCTGGACCTCGCCGCCGAAGCCGGCCTGCCGGTCGTGATCCACTGCCGGGACGCCTACGACGAGACGCTGGACGTGCTCGAAGCACAGGCGGGCGTCCTTCCCGTCATTTTGCACTGCTTCCAGGGCACCCGAGGCCACGCCGAGCGCGCCTGGGCGCGCGGCTGGTTCCTCGGCATCGGCGGCGCCGTCACCTTCAAAAACCAGGAGGCGCTGCGCGAGATCGTGCGCGCCGCCCCCGAAGGCAGCCTGCTCCTGGAAACCGACGCCCCCTACCTCTCCCCCGCCCCGCTGCGCGGCAGGTACCCCAACGAACCGGCGCGCGTCGCGCTGGTCGCCGAAAACATCGCCGAACTCCGGGGCGAACCCTTCGCCGACATAGCCGCCATCACCACCGATAACGCCCGCCGCGCCTTCGCCCGACTGTAAGAGTGCCAGGTGGTCACTTGCGCCTCGCCCTGGGCGTGTGGTACACTTTTAGACGTTTCAATGCGACGGCGTGCGAGGCGGCAGCGTGGACGCGGCGACACAGGCGACGGACCGGCAGCTCGTGGAGCAGACCCTGGCGGGGAACACCGAGGCGTTCGCCGTCCTGCACCGCCGCTACTATGTCCGTGTGTACCGGCTGGCGCTGCTGCGCTGCCAGAACCCGTCGGATGCCGAGGATATAGCCGCCGAAACCTTTGTTCGAGCCATCACCCACCTGACCGCGTACCGCTTCCGCAGCGAGTCGCTCTTTCCCTGGCTTTCTCGCATCTGCACGAACCTGGTGGCCGACCGGGGGCGGCGCGGCGCGCCGGTCCTGTCGCTCGATACGCCCGCGGCCGGGGGACTGCGGGCGCTGCTGGAAGGGCTGCCGGGCGACGCTCCCGACCCGCACCAGGTCGCCGAACAGCACGAGGTCCGGTCGCTGGTGCGGTCGGCGGTCGCGGCCCTGCCCCCGGATCAGGCCGACGCCGTGGTGCTGCGGTTCGCGGGCGAGCTTTCCCTGAAGGAGATCGCCGCGGCGCTGGGTAAAACAGAAGGGGCGGTCAAGGCCCTCCTGCACCGGGCGATGATCGGGCTGCGGAAGGCGCTGCTCGAAGGCGCGCGCGAGGCCGAGGTGTTCAGCCACCTGCGTCGCAATACCGCGACGGACGGGACGACGCACAGTTATGGAACCCAAGACTACGGAAGCGATGCGGCGCGTTCTCGACGCACTTCTTGAGGGCGGCCCTGTCCCCGAAAGCGCGCGGGCGAGTCTCAGCGAGGCCGAGCGGGCGGAGCTGGACGCACTGGTGGCGACCGCGGTCCTGACGCGGTCGGCCCTGCACGAGGGCGACCCGTCCCCGAACGCGGAAGCGGCGTCCCTGCGCCGCGCGCAGAGTCTGGTGGCCGCGCAGGGGCGCGCGCCGCGGGCCGCCCGCCCCGCGGCGCGCGGCGGGATCGCCGCCCGGATCGCGCGCTGGCTCGGAAAGAGGTGACCCATGCCCCAACTCGCCGCCCTGACATTCCGCAAGATCGGCAAGCTGCACTACTATCCGGTGCCGGAGCTGCCGCTGGAGGTGGGCACGCACGTCATCGCCGAAACGCAGCGCGGGCCGGAGTACGGCGAGGTGAAGATACTGCGCGACGTGGAGGGCGAGGCGGGCGACCTCCAGAGGGCGTACCGCATCCTCCGCATCGCGACCCCGGACGACGCCCGGGTGACGGCGCGCCGCAAAGAGCAGGCCGCGGACGGGATCGCCCTGTGCCAGAGCCGGGCGGACCATCTGCGCCTGCCGATGAAGGTGGTGGAGGCGGAGGTCGCCTTCGACGCCTCGCAGGTCACGTTCTACTTCTGTGCCGAGACGCGGATCGACTTCCGCGAACTGGTCAAGCAGGTGGCCTCGCAGCTGCGCATGCGGGTCCACCTGCACCAGGTCGGCTCCCGTGACCACGCCAAAGCCCTGGGCGGCTACGGCCCCTGCGGGCGCCCCCTGTGCTGCACCACGTTCCTGCGCGAGTTCGCCCCGGTCTCGATGAAGATGGCCAAGGACCAGAGCCTGTTCCTGAACCCGTCCAAGTTCTCCGGCGTTTGCGGCAAGCTGATGTGCTGTTTGCGCTACGAGCACGACATGTACCTGGAGGCCAAGGAGCGCATGCCCCCCGTGGGCGTGTCGGTGGCCTGCCCCGACGGCGCGCGCGGCGTGATCACCGAAGCGAACTACCTGCAGGGGACCGTGGCCGTGCGCATCTACGACGACGGCGGCTGGCGGCTGGGCACCTTCCGCGCCGACGAAGTCCAGATCGCGCGCGCCTGCGGCGACTGCGGCAGCGCCGGCGGGGGCTGCGGCGGCTCCTGCGGGTCGGGCGGCTGTGGCGTCAATGCCAAGTCCGCCCCGATG
Source organism: Armatimonadaceae bacterium (assembly GCA_030446525.1). The sequence goes on along the minus strand of JAUJNC010000023.1, from coordinate 20,212 downwards.
CCGGCCATCACCCTGGAGCGCTGGCGTAAGAACTGGAGCGCCTAACCCCCGGGTACCCTCTGGGTGCCCCTTCCTTTTAGGGAAGGGAGGGTCAGGTAAGGAGAATACAATGCCCATCTACGAATATAAATGTAAGACCTGCGAGCACGCGTTCGAGACGCTGCGCTCGATGCGCGACGAGAGCCCGGCCCCCTGCCCCACCTGCGGCGGCGAGGAGACGATGCGCCTTCTGTCGCTGTTTGCCGCGCAGAACAAGGGGGCGGACGGCGCCTGCGAGACCAGCGCCGCCTGGGGCGGCCCCTGCTGCCGGACCGTCTCCCCCGGCGGCGGGTGAGGCGTCCCTTCCCGCTGAACCGGTCCGGTTCCGCAAGATTTTCCCGTTTAACACGCCCTGCGCGCTGGCGATACTAGTTACATGCCCGACGCTCCCAAACGTTACTACATAACGACGCCCATCTATTACGTCAACGCCGCGCCGCATGTCGGCTCGGCCACGACCACGCTGCTGGCCGACGCCACCGCGCGCTACCGGCGGCTGCGCGGCGACAACCCGTACTTCCTCACCGGGACCGACGAGCACGCCCAGAAGGTCGCCGACGCCGCCGCCAGGGCGGGCAAGTCGCCGCAGGCCTTCGTGGACGAGGTCTCGCAGCGGTTCGTGGAAACGTGGCGGTTCCTGGACTGCCGCTAGTGGTCCAGGAGATCTTCCAGCGCCTTCGCGCCTCGGGCGACATATACCTGGGCGTGTACGAGGGCTGGTACTCGGTCCCCGACGAGACGTTCTATCGCGACTCCGAGGTCGACGAGAACGGGCGCGTCCTCGAGACCGGCGCGCAGGTCGAGCGCGTGCAGGAAGAGGTCCATTATTTCCGTTTGTCGGCCTACGCCGACCGGCTCCGGGAGCACATCCGCGGGCGCCCCGAGTCCCTCCTCCCCGACACGCGCCGCAACGAGGTGCTGTCGTTCATCGACCAGGGCCTGCGCGATGTCGCCATCTCGCGGAAAAGCGCCGGCTGGGGCATCGAGGTCCCCGGCGAGCCGCACCGGGTCATCTATGTCTGGTTCGACGCGCTGGTCAACTACCTGACCGAAAGCGGCTGGCCGGACAACCCGGATTGGCGCACCCTGTGGCCCGCCGACGTCCACCTGATGGGCAAAGAGATCTATACGCGCTTCCACGCCACCCTCTGGCCCGCGATGCTCCTGGCGCTGGGCCTCCCCCTTCCCCGGCACGTGGTCGGGCACGGCTGGTGGCTGGTCGGCGGCGAGAAGGGGGCGAAGTCCAAGGGGAACATCCCCGCGCCGCAGGAGGTGGTCGCGATGCTCCAGGAGCGCTCGGGGGCGGCGACCCCGATCTGCGTGGACGCGCTGCGCTACTACCTGCTGCGCGACATCCAGTTCGCCGCGGACGCCGAGTTCTCGACCGACATCCTGGTCACGCGCTACAACGCCGATCTCGCCAACGACCTGGGCAACGTGCTGAACCGGGTGCTGCGCGCCAAGTACTTCCGGGGGACCGTCCCCGCCCCGCGCGCGCACGACGCCGGTCTGCGGCAGGCCGCCGCCGACGCGGTCCGGGCCTATGAGAGCGCCCTGCAGCACTTCGAATGGGGCGCGGCGCTGGCCGCGACCTGGCAGCTCGTCGGCGCCGTGAACAAGTTCCTCGACGAAAAAGCGCCTTGGTCGCTGGCGAAAGCGGGCGACGACGCGGCGGTGGACGACGCCCTGTACAACGCCCTGGAGGCGACGCGGCTCGCCGCCGTGCTGGTCGCGCCGGCCATGCCGTCCGCCGCGGCCGAGATGGGGCGCCAGCTCGGCACCGGGGACATCGCCCTGGAAGGCTCCTGGGCCCATGCCACGCGCTGGGGGGGGCTCGCGCCGGGCACGCCGACCGGAACGCCCGCGCCCATCTTCCCGCGCATCGACACCCGCGGCCCCGCGGCCGCCGCACCCAAACCGGAAAAGCGACCCATGAACGAGCCCGCCTCCCCCGCCCCGGCGGGGGAAGCCATCACGATCGACGAGTTTGCGCGCGTGCAGCTCCGTGTGGCCGAGATCCTGTCGGCCGAGCGGATCGAGGGGGCGAAGAAGCTGCTGCGCCTCCAGATACGCGTCGGCCCGGGCGACGAGCGCCAGCTGGTGGCGGGCATCGCCGAAAGCTACGGGCCCGAGGACCTGCCGGGCAGGCAGATCGTCGTCGTGGCGAACCTGCAGCCCGCCACGATCCGCGGCGTAGAGTCGCAGGGCATGCTGTTGGCCGCTACCGACGAGGCCGGGCGCGCCATCCTGCTCGCGCCCGAGAAACCCGTCGCCGCCGGCAGCAAGGTGAAGTGACCTTTGCCCCGGCCCCCTCACCCGACAAGGAGAGGGGGCGGCACGGGCAAGGGGGTGGGCCTGCAACCTGCACCGCCCGCGCGTGTCCGATTCCTGGGCGCCGCCGGACAGGGGAGCGCCCGGGGAGGGCGCAATGCGTATCGGGGAGCGACGGGAGCCGGGGCTGGTGGTGCTGTTCAGCATCCTGACGTGCGGGATCTACTACTACTGGTGGGTGTATAAGGTGTCCGGCGAGGTGCAGGATTTCCTGGGCGAGCCGGACACGTCGCCCGCTCTCGAGCTGGTGCTGTCCGTTCTGACCTGCGGCCTGTACCTGTTCTACTGGGACTGGAAGATCGCCGAAAAGATCGCCCGGATGCAGGAGCGCGTCGGCATCGCGCCGACCAACAACGCGCTGCTGTACCTGGCGCTCAACATACTGGGGGCGGGTCCGGTGTACGGGCTGGGCCTGCTGGTCCCGGCGATCGAGCAGGGGCACCTGAATGACGTCTGGAATGCCGCCCGCGCGCGCGCCCTGGCGTAGCGTTTTCCGGCGCGGGGCGCCGGGCGCGTGGGTCCGGCGGGTCGGGGCGGCCCCGCCCCTGCTGGCCCTCGCGCTCGCGCTGCCGCCGCCGCGGGGGGCGTCGCTTGCCGGGCTGCCGTCCCTGTGCGGCTTCCGCCGGCTGACCGGCCTGCCCTGCCCCGGCTGCGGCATCACACGGTCGGTCGTTTTCTGCGCGCACGGGCGGTGGGCGGATGCGCTCGCCTATAATCCGATGGGACCGCTGGTTTTCGCGACACTGATCGGGCTAACGCTCACCGGTCTGGGCCGCGCGATAACGGGCGGCCGCCCCCGCTCTCCGGTCTGGGGCGCGCGCTCGGGGGCGGCGCCGGGACGACGCTGCGGCCCCCGCTCTTCCGCGCCGCTTGCTGGGCGGGGGTGGTCTCATTCGTCTTGATCTGGGGGGCGCGTCTGGCGGGCGCGCTTCCCGCGCCGCCGTGATTCCGTCTCTTGCCGGAGGTGACAGGTTTGCATAGCAATGTAGATGCGGTAGAAGCAGGACGTATGTTCCGCCGGAAGACAGGGGCGACCGGCGCCTTCGCCGTGGGGGCGCTGCTCGCGCTCCTCCTCGGGGGCTGCGCGACGTCCCCCACCACGACCCCCGCCAAGCCGGCGGCCGCGCCGCCCGTCACGCCCGCCGCGGAAGATGCCGCTCCTCCGGCCGGGCCGCCGGGCGGCGGCGCTAAAGCCGCCTCTGACAAAGCCGCGCCCGCCGAGAGATCCGCGCCCGTCCGCGGCCTTTACGTCAGCGGCTGGTCCGCGGGGCAGGACGACCGCTGGAAGCAGCTGGTGACCCTGGTCGACAAGACGGAGCTCAACGCCATGGTCATCGACGTCAAGGAAGACGGCATGATCTCCTACGACACCGACATCCCCCTGGCCCGCCAGGTCGGGGCGAGCCGGGACTTCGTGCCGGGCATCGACGAGAAGCTCGCCCAGCTCAAAGCGCGCGGCATCTTCCCGATCGCCCGCATCACCTGCTTCCGCGACAAGATCGTGCCCCGGAAGCGCCCCGACCTGGCGATCCAGCGGCCGGGCGGCGGACCGTGGCGCGACCGCGCCGGCCACACATGGCTGGACCCGTACAACAAAACGAACTGGGACTACAACGTGGACCTGGCCATCGATGCGGCCAGACGCGGCTTCGGCGAGATCCAGTGGGACTACGTCCGCTTCCCGTCGGAGGGACGGTCGCGGCCCATGCGGATGCCCGCCAAAGCCAGGGGCGACGCGCGGTCCGAAGCGCGGGTCATCGCCGACTTCCTGCGCTACGCCCGCGAAAAGCTGCGGCCCCACGGCGTGGCCGTGTCCGCCGACGTGTTCGGGCTTACCACGTCGGCCGCGCCCGACTACGACATGGGCATCGGCCAGAAGCTCGCCCTGATGACGCCGCACCTCGATTACATCTGCCCCATGGTCTACCCGTCGCACTACGCCCGCGGCGAGTACGGCATCCCCCACCCGAACGCCTCGCCCTACCGCACCGTCGCCCGCGCCTTGAAGGACGGGAACAAGCGTGTCAAAGGTTCCACGTGCAAGATCCGCCCGTGGCTGCAGGACTTTTCTCTCGGCGGCGTCCGTTACGGCCCCAAGCAGGTGCGCCCAGATCCAGGCGGCCCAGGACAACGGCATCCCGGAGTACCTGCTGTGGAACGCCAGCAACCGCTACTCATCCGCCGCCCTGTACCCGCCCAAGCCGAAAAACAAAAAAAACGCGCCCAAGGCCGAGGCGCGTGCAAAAGAGGCCGCCCCCCCAGCGCCGTAACGCACCGCCCTGTACATCACGTGTGTTGCTTTGTGCGGGTGCCGGGCCCGACTTCGTTGTTTCTCGTTGATAGGCCCGCCAAGAGTTGCGGATCTTCGATGATCTGCAAAAGCCGTGCTGCCGACTGACCGGGAATGCGAACCCCCTGCTCCCAGCTTTGCACCGTCTTCAGAGAAACGTTGAGAAGCCGGGAAAAGAACGGCTGGCTCATCCCCAAACGCGCCCGAAGGCTTCGAATGCGGTCACCGTCGTAAACCGGGGGCGGTTCGGGAACGGGTATCCTCGTCACTTTGAGGTCGATCTCTGCCCGCGCATACGCCACCCCCTCAGCCAAACCCTCCATGATCTCGTCAAAAAAATCGCTGAGGCCACCTGCTTGCGCTGTTGCCTGGTTTTGTGCGTCTTTTCTCATAGTGGTTCCCTTACGTTCGCCATTAGCGATACGGCCCGACCCTGCCGATCTCCTCGCGGAACCGGGCCACTGCCGCAGTCAATGTCCGGCGCTGGTCCGGAGTCAAATCATCGGCGCGGTCTTTGTCATAGACGCGGACTTTGCGCAGGCCACCGCATCCGGGCATCACGTCACCACGATCCGGGTTGGCCAGCAGCGACTCCTGAAAAAGACGGTACGCATCGTCATCCTCGAAGAAGCCGGGAAGCGCCTGCGTGAACGCCCTGGTCTCCAGAAAGCTGATCTCCATCACCGTTGTCACCGAAGTATCCCACACAGTGGGAGCCTTTGTCAAATTGGCGAAAGGCCTACGGCTTATTCCGACCGATGTCTACTTGCCGTTCACGCGCTGTCAGGGTATCATACCTCATCCCACGAGCGTAGTTCCTGACTGCCCCTGGCCGAGTTTTGGCTACTGCGAGCAAAGCGCATGATGGACGCACTATGGCGTATTGGTTTGTTGGGCGGTCTGAGCGCGGAACAGGGCGCGCGGGTCGTCACACGGTTCCGCACGCAGAAGGTGGGGGCGTTGCTGGCCTACCTGGCCTACCATCATCAGCGCAGCCACCCGCGTGAGGTGCTGACCGACCTGCTGTGGCCGGACGCCGACCTCGATGCCGGGGGCGCCCTGGACTATGCCCGCCGCGCCGTGGCCGCCGACCCGCTGCGCGAGGAGACGCACGCCGACCTCATACGCCTGCTCGCCCGGGCCGGCCAACCTGCCGCCGCCGCCCGCGAGTACCAGGAGCTGGAGCGCGTGCTCCGGGACGAGCTGGGTGAGGCGCCTTCCGCCGCGGTGCGCGCCCTGGCCGAGCAGGTGCGGGACGGCAGCCGGACGGTGACGCCCGTACACGGCGCCGGCTGCGGTCCGGCGGCGCCGCGCGCCGCCGCGCCGGCGGCCACGCGGGTGCGGGGCAGCGACGATCGGCCTCCCCCACCCCTGCCCGTGAGCACCGGCCCGGACCGGCCATCCCCGCGCCTGCCCCTGCAGTCACCCGCTTCTTCGGGCGCGAGGACGAGATCGCCGCGCTCGGCCAGATGCTGGGCTCGGGCGCGGCGCGGCTCGTCACCCTCACCGGGCCCGGCGGGGCGGGCAAGATACGCCTGGCCGTCGAGGTGGCCGATCGACTCGCCCGAACGTCCCCCCGGCCGGTCTGGTTTGTCTCCCTGGCGGACCTGACCGACGCGCGGCTGATCGCGCGGCGCGTGGCGGACGCGCTGCGCCTCCCCGGCGAGACCTCGCCCGGCTCGGGGGATGAAGACTCCGTGGAACAGATCGTTCTTGCGCTGCACAAGACGATCGTGGATACGCGGCCGCCGGGCTCCTCGTGCTGGACAACCTCGAGCACCTTATCGATGAGGCGGCCTCGTTCGTGCGAACCCTGCTCCTCCGCGTGCCGGCGCTGACGTGCCTCGTCACCTCGCGCCAGCGGCTGCTCCTGGAGGGCGAGCGCGAGTTCCCCTGCTGCCCCTGCCCACCCCGACGTACCCGGGCACGCCCCAACGGCTGCTGGAGTTCCCCAGCGTCCAGGCTCTTCGTCAACCGCGCCCAGGCCGCGCGGCCCGACTTCCAGATCACCGCGCGCAACGCCGCCCTGGTGGCCGCGCTGTGCCAGAAGCTCGAGGGCATCCCGCTGGCCCTCGAGCCTGGCCGCCGCCTGGGCCCAGACGCTCACCCCCGCCCGGATGCTCCAGCGCCTGGGGCGCCGCTTCGAGCCGGGCGGGGACTTCGCCGCCTCCGACGCCTATTACCGGGAGTGCCTGGCCCTGCGCCGGGAGCTCGGCGACACGGAAGGGATGGCGAACGTCCTCAACAATCTGGGGCTGGCCATCCAGGACCAGGGCGACTACGCCGGGGCGCGGGCGCTTTACGAGCAGAGCCTGGCGCTCCGCCGCGCGCTGGGCACAAGCACGGCATCGTGAATTCGCTGGCCAACCTGGGGTCCGTGGCCGCGCGCGCAGGCGACCTTGTGTCGGCCCGCGCGTACTGCGAAGAGAGCCTGGCGCTCGGGCGGGAGATTTCCGATAAACAGGGCGTCGCGGTGTCCCTGACCAATCTCGGGCATGTGGCACGGGCCCGGGTGATTACGCCGCGGCGCGCGCCTACTACGGCGAGAGCCTGGCGCTGCACCAGCAGGCGGGCGAAAAGCGCGGGCTCGCCAGGCACGCCTGGAAGGGCTCGCATCCCTCGCCCTTGCGCAGGGCCGCCCGCAGCAGGCGGTTCATTTATGGCGGGCGGCAGAGCGCACGCGCGAATCTTTCGCCACCCCGCTGCCGCCCGGCGAGCGCGCGGAGCGCGAGCGCGATCTGTCCCGGGCCCTCGCCGCCCTCGGCGAGGAAGCGTTCGCCGCCTGCCGGGCGGAGGGCGCGGCCATGACGCTGGAACAATCGGTCGCCTGTACCCTGCAACAGGAGGCATCACGGTAGGACCGCGAGCGCGGCGGGGAACGGCGCCGTTCTGCCGCCGGCGCCGCCGGCCTGAACGCCCCCGCCGGGACCAAACGGTATAATGTGGGTGAGGAGTCGCCATGACACGGATACTGGAAGTCGAGGAAAACGGCACGCTCACGCTGCCGCCGGACGTGCTGGGCGAGGCGAAGCCACATACCCGCTACGTCGTTGAAGCGCAGGGCGAAGAGCTTACACTGCGCCCGGAGCAGACGCGATCGGGGCAGGCGGCAGAGCCGCCCCAGAAGACGCTGTCGCCGGACGAGTGGTGGGCACAGTGGAATCAGCTTGTCGCGCAGATAAGCCACGCGTCCACCACAAATGAGTCGGCGGTGGAGATCCTTTCGGAGATGCGGCGGTGAGCTATACGATCGACGCCAGCGTCTTCGTAGCCGCCACCAGGCAGATGGAACTTCACCATGCGGACAGTCTGGCATTCCTCGATAGCTTGAGGCAACAGACTCCAGCGATCTTCTGTCCGGCGCTGGTGCTGACGGAGACGGTTGCCGCCATTGCGAGAACTACTGCCGATGCCGCTCTTGTTGAACAGGCGAGTACGCTTATAGAGACACTGCCGGGTATCAAGCTGATCGCGCTGGAAGTGACCATGGCCCGCCGCGCGGCGCAACTGGCTGCCCTCCATCGGCTGCGAGGAGCGGATGCGGTCTATGTTGCGGTCGCCGCAGAGTTCGGCGCGACGCTGGTGACATGGGACACAGAGATGGTGCAGCGTGGCGCAAGCGTGGTGACGGTGATGACCCCGGCGGATGCGGTTGCAGGCATGGGGACCACGCCGCAAACATAAAGTGCACGTCCCTTCACCATCCGCCTGGCGTAGCATAAAACGCTTCTTCGCGGTATAATATAGCACAATTGTTCGCGGCTTCGGAGGGCTTTTGCAGGCGTTTCCGGGGCCGCGTTTGTTTCGTTTGGGGAGGCGTGAAGATCATGGCAAAGGGCAGCGGCAAGTTCGAGATCGTCAGCAAGTTCAAGCCGGCGGGCGACCAGCCACAGGCGATCGAGAAGCTCGCGGACGGGCTGAACCAGGGTCAGCGGGTGCAGACCCTGCTGGGGGCGACGGGTACCGGCAAGACCTACACGGCGGCCTCGGTCATCGAGCGGGTGCAGCGGCCGGCCCTCGTGATCGCGCACAACAAGACGCTGGCCGCGCAGCTGTGCTCCGAGTTCCGCGACTTCTTCCCCAACAACGCCGTCGAGTACTTCGTGTCGTATTACGACTACTACCAGCCGGAGGCCTACATCCCGCAGACCGACACGTATATCGAGAAGGACTCGTCCGTCAACGACGAGATCGACCGGCTGCGCCACTCGGCCACGCAGGCGGTCCTGGAGCGGCGGGACGTGGTCATCGTCGCGTCGGTATCGTGCATCTACGGCCTGGGCTCGCCGCAGGCGTACAAGAACCAGCTGGTCTGGTTCCACGTCGGGCAGGAGTACGACCGCGACGACACCCTGCGCCGGCTGGTCAACATCCAGTTCTCGCGAAATGACGTCGCCCTCACCCGCGGCACGTTCCGCGTCAAGGGCGACGTGCTGGAGATCCAGCCCAAGGACGAGGAGATCGTGATCCGCGTCCAGTTCTGGGGCGACGAGGTCGAGAAGATCACGGTCGTCGATCCGCTTTCGGGCGAGCTGATCGAGCAGCGCGACGAGATCACCATCTACCCCGCCTCCCACTTCGTCACCGACCCGGAGCGCATGGACAGCATCCTCGCCGGCATCGAGCAGGAGATGCTGGACCGGGCCCGGTGGTTCAAGGCGCAGGGCAAGCTGCTGGAGGCGCAGCGCATCGAGCAGCGGACGCGCTTCGACCTGGAGATGATCCGCGAGATCGGCTTCTGCTCGGGCATCGAGAACTACTCGCGCTGGATGGACGGCCGCGCGCCGGGCACGCCGCCGAACACCCTGCTGGACTACTTCCCCGACGACTTCCTGCTGATCGTGGACGAGTCGCACCAGACGATCCCGCAGCTGCACGCCATGTACGCCGGCGACAAGCGGCGCAAAGACACCCTGATCGAGTACGGGTTCCGGCTGCCCTCGGCCGCGGACAACCGCCCCCTGCGCTTCGAGGAGTTCGAGGAGCGGATCAAACAGATCGTCTTCATCTCGGCGACGCCCGGCCCGTTCGAGCGCCAGCACTCCGAGCAGATCGTCGAGCAGATCATCCGCCCCACCGGCCTGGTCGACCCGGAGATACTGATCCGGCCGACGAAGGGCCAGATCGACGACCTGATCGGCGAGATCAAAAAGCGCACGGACAAGGCCGAGCGCGTGCTGGTGACGACGCTCACCAAAAAGATGGCCGAGGACCTGACCGAGTACCTGGTGGAGATCGGCGTCAAGGTGCAGTACCTGCACTCGGACGTGCACACCCTGGAGCGGACCGAGATTCTGCGCGACCTGCGGCTGGGCGTCTATGATGTGGTCGTGGGCATCAACCTCCTGCGCGAGGGCCTGGATCTGCCCAGGTGTCGCTGGTGGCCATCCTCGACGCCGACAAGGAGGGCTTCCTGCGCTCCGAGACGTCGCTGATCCAGACCATCGGCGCGCGCCGCGCGCAACGTCGGCGGGCAGGTGGTCATGTACGCCGACAACGTCACCGGCTCGATGCAGCGCGCCATCGACGAGACCAGCCGCCGCCGCGAGAAGCAGATCGCCTACAACCGGGAGCACGACATCACCCCGCAGACGGTCGTCAAGGCCGTCCGCGACGTGCTGGAGGCCAAGAAGGTCGCCGAGGCCAAGAGCTACTACAAGGTCGCCTCGAACAAGGCCCCGGACACCCTCCCGCTCGACCAGCCTCATGATCGCCATCGTGGACATGGAGAAGGAGATGAAGCAGGCCGCCCGCGCCCTCGATTTCGAGCACGCCGCCGAGCCTGCGCGACGAGATCGGACGCCTCAAGAAGCCCTCCCGGCCGGCGCAAAGCGGTAAGGCGCGGTCGAACAACGAAACACAAAGCCCCCGGTGTGGTCACAACGCCGGGGGCTTTGTCGGTTTTGCAGGGCCACAGCGTGCGCGGCTAGAAGGAAGTTCGCTGCTGCTGTTTAATCTGGGAAGTAAAGGCGCGATGTCGCCCGTCGGCAGAGCAGTAGGTCTTCGGCTTTCGTCCGGTCGCCGGGCCGGCATCGCTTTTCGGTCGGACGAGGAAGGGACAGGGAACGGAAGATGGACCGCGAAAAGGTCGGCACACAGCAGAAAGCGCTCGCGATCAACCTGGACCCGCGCAAATACGGCACGTTCGCCGAGATCGGCGCGGGGCAGGAGGTGGTGCGCTGGTTCTTCCTGGTCGGGGCCGCCGCCGGGACGATCGCCAAGTCGATCTCGGCCTACGACATGACGGTCAGCGACGCCATCTACGGGCCGAGCGAGCGCTACGTGTCGCGCCACCGGCTGCAGGCCATGCTCGACTACGAGTACGCGCTCCTGCTGGAGCGGCTCGGCGCCAAGCGGGGTCAGGACACCGACTTCTTCGTGTTCGCCGACACGGTCGCCGCCCGCAACTACAAAGGGACCAACGAGTGCCACGGATGGATGGGCATCAAGTACCAGGCGAGGCCCGGGAGCGAGCCGAGCCAGATCGTGCTCCACGTGCGGATGCTGGACAAGGACAACGTGTCCCAGCAGGAGGCGCTGGGGGGGATCGGCGTCAACCTGATCCACGGCGCCCTGTTCCACTACCAGGTCCCTGACGACCTGATGAACTCCCTGCTCGACAACCTGTCCACCGAGCGCCTCGAGATCGACATGATCAAGTTCTCGGGCCCGGAGTTCACGGCTGTCGACCACCGGCTGATGAGCCTCAAGCTCGTCCAGCTCGGCCTCAGCAACGCGGCGATGTTCGCGCCCGACGGCGAGGTGCTGCAGCCCTCCGAGGTGCTTTATAAAAGACCGATCCTGGTCGAGCGCGGCTCGTTCCGACCGGTCACCTACGTCACGCTCGACATGCTGGAGTGTGCCCGGGAGCAGTTCACCAGCCAGCCCGGCATGGAAGGGCAGTCGCCGGTCACCCTGATGGAGATCACCATGCGCAACCTGCTGGAGACCGGCGAGATCGACTACGCGGACTTCCTCGCCCGGGCCGACGTGCTGGCCGCGGCCGGCGCGACGGTGCTGATCTCGGACTACTTCGAGTATTACCGCTTGGCGGCCTACCTGCGCCGCTACACCAAGAACCGGATCTGCATCACCATGGGCATCCCGAGCCTGCGCGAGCTGTTCGACGAGAAGTACTACGAGCATCTGGAGGGCGGCATCCTGGAGTCGTGCGGCCGCCTGTTCAAAAATGATCTGAAGCTCTACATTTACCCGCTCAAGGACAAGCGAACGGGACAGCTCGTGACTCTGCAGAAGCTCAAAGTCGCGCCGCACCTGCACAACCTGTACGAGCACCTGGTGGAAAACGGCTACATCGAATCCATCGACTTCTACAACAAGGACTACCTCCACATCTTCTCGCGCGACGTGCTGACCAAGATCCGCGACAATGATCCGTCCTGGGAAACGATGGTGCCGCCGCAAGTGGCGCAGATCATCAAAGAGCGTCGGTTTTTCGGATGCCAGGCGTGAATCGGCCCCAAAAGGGAGCGATCGGGCGCGGCGGGAGTGCTCGGGCGCGGCGGGAACGTTCGGGCCGCGCCCGACGTTTATACCATGGGGGCACAGCGAATGACGAGGATAACATCTGCCGCGATGACCGCCGGTCTCGTGGTGTTTGTCGTGGCGGTGGTCGCCGTCTTGGGGCGGGCCGTGGCAAGCGCCGTGGGTGATGCGGGGCAAAAGCAGCCGCGGGCGGTTTCGCCGCGGTCCGCCAAGCCGATCAGCAATAAGTCGAAAGGAACAGAACAAAAGATGGCCAAAGCGACGTTTGGGGCCGGTTGTTTCTGGGGCGTGGAGGCGGCGTTCCGGCAAGTCAAGGGTGTGACCGGGACGGCGGTGGGTTACCTGGGCGGCACGCTCAAAAACCCGACCTACGAGGACGTTTGTACCGGCCGAACCGGCCACGCGGAAGTGGTGGAGGTCGAGTACGATCCCGCCCGGGTGAGCTACGAGGAGCTGCTGAACGTGTTCTGGGGGAATCACAACCCGACGCAGCTCAACCGGCAGGGCCCGGACGTCGGCGCGCAGTATCGCTCCGCCGTTTTCGATCATGACGACGCGCAGAAGGCGGCGGCGCAGGCTTCCAAGGAGAAGCTGGAGCGCAGCGGCCGCTTCAACAAGCCCGTCGTGACCGAGATCACCCCCGCCTCGACGTTCTACCGCGCCGAGGAGTATCACCAGCAGTACCTGGAAAAGCGGGGCCTCGCCAGCTGCCATATATAAGCAGCGTAGCGCCGTGACCCGGCGGAGGAAAAACAAAGCCCGAGGCGTCGTACGTGACGCCTCGGGCTTTGTTTGCACCGGAGCGCGCGGAGCCACGCGCCGCCCGGTCGTGCCCGGGAAAACCTCAGGGCCCGGGTGTCGCGGTGTCGAGGAGGTGTGGGCGGATCGCGTCCGCCCACACCTTGTAGCCGGCGGCGTTGAGGTGCAGGCCGTCGGAAGCCAGCAGATCGGCCCGCGGCTTGCCGTCCGGTCCGAGCATCACGCGGTGCGTGTCGATGTAGCTCAGCCTCGGGTCGGTGCGGGTGAACGCTTCGATCAGGCGGTTGGTTTCCTGCATCTTGTCGTCCAGATGCCAGCGCGCGACGCTGGGGTTGATCGAGACGTAGGTGAGGCGCGTTTCGGGGAGTGACGCGCGGACGGTCTCGGCGAGGGCGCGGAAGTCCGCCAGCACCTGGGCCGGTGGTTTCCCCGCCGCGATGTCGTTGCTGCCGGCGTAGACCACGACCTGCCGGGGCTTGTAGGGCAGGATGATCCGCCGCGCGAAGCGGACGCTGTCGGACAGCTGGGAGCCGCCGAAGCCGCGCCGGATCACCTTCCGATCCGGGTAGTCCTCGGCCAGCGTCTTCCAAAGCCGGATGCTGGAGCTGCCGACGAAAAGGATCGCGCCCTGCGGCGGCGGGGCGTCCCTGTCCTCGGCCTCGAAGGCCTGGATGGCCGCCTCCCACGGCGAGGCTTGCCCGGACGCTTGCCCCGCCGTGGGAGGCGCCGGGTCGGCGTCCAGGACGATCGTGAACGCCGCGCCCTCTTTGGGCAGCGTCGCCTGCACCGTCCGGGTCTTGCCGCCCGCTGTCACCGTGATCTCGTAGGCGCCCAGGAAGCCGCGCGTGTTGTAGTCGCCGCCCGCGCCCGTCCTGCCCTGTGCGTCGGTCCACCACTCCTTCAGGACCAGGTCCGTGTAGGCTTCGCCCGAAGGCTTGAGCGTCCAGTCCTTGTAGAAGATCGGCGCGTCGCCCAGCCAGTGCGCGCCGTCCCAGAAGCCCCACATCGTGAAACTCTCGGTCGCGGGGTGGCTGAAGACGGCCGTCAGGAAGTCGCGCGTGAAGTCGCCCTGCAGCGCGTCGTCGGGCGTAACGATGTCGAACTCGGTGATCTGCAGGGGCAGGCCCAGCTTGGCGAAGCGGTCCAGCACGCCGAGGAACCGGGGGATGCTGATCGGCCCGACGTGGCCCTGCAGGCCGATCCCGTCGAGGGGAGCGCCGCCGTCCAGCAGATAGCGGATCTGCTTTTCGTACACGTCGTTATTGGGGCCGCCGGCCTCGTTGGCGTTCTCGTTGATGAACAGCTGGGCGCCCGGGTCGGCCTTGCGCGCGGCCCGGAACCAGGCGATCATCTGGTCCCGCCCGACCACGTCGGTGACCTCGTGGTTGCCGCGCGGCTCGTTCAAAACGTCCCACTCGGCGACCTGCCCTTTGAACCGGCCCACGATGTCGGCGATGTGGTCGAGGGCGATCTTGCGCAGCGCCGCGGGGTCGCCCTTTGCCGCGACAGCGGCCTTGGGCGAATAGCGCCAGCCGGGCCACATCAGGGCGTGCGCGTGGACCTCGACGTTGTTCTGCCGCAGCCAGCCGACCAGCCGGGGCCCCATCTGCCTGCCCGGCCCGTCGGCCCACGGCTTCCACTTGAGCGCGTTCTCCGGCGCGCCCTTGTTGAACAGCTTGACGAACTCTTCGCGGTAGCGTTTGCCGTCCGGCTTGTCCCAGATGCCGGCCAGGAAGTGGTCGGCGGTCGCCGACCCGAAGCCGTAGGCGTGGCGGCGCATCCGGACGTGCACGGCCGCTCCTGGGAGCGGCTTGCCGCCCCGGTCGGTCACGACCACCGACAGGTCGCCTTTGCGGTGCTTCTCGATCCGCGCGGCGGCCTCTTTGCGCCAGGGCGCGTCCGGCTCCCGCCCCTCGTAGGTCTGTTTGTTGTGGGGCAGCTGGTCGGGCCGGACCGCCGTGCCGTAGCGCAGCACCTGCAGGCCGCCGATCTCGACGATCTGGGGCTGCGTGTTGCCGAAGCGGAGCGATAACTCGCCCGCACCGGGGGCGAGGGCGTAGCGCGCCGTGACGGGGAAATCAAAGCGCTCCCAGGCTTGGGAAGGGGTGGCCTGCTGGGGGAAGAACGCGCTGGGCGGGCCGGAGGGGTTAGGCCGCCTGTTGTCGATGGTGAACCGGACGCGGCCCTGCCCCGTCTCGTCCTGCGTTCCGACCGTGCGCGCCCAGAAGCCGATGAACAGCGTGTCGCCGCCCTGGATGGGTGCGCGCGTCGGGATCACGAGCTTGACGGCGGCCTCGTTCGTGGTCCGGGCTTTGGTGCGGACACGGACGGCGCGGGCGAACGGCTGGCCGGCCACCGCGACGAGGGACATCTCGGCCCGGTCCGCGGCCGGGCCGGCGAGCTTCGCCGCGGCGAGGGGGTCGTCGCCGAGCAGGGGGGTGCCCGGGGCGCCCGCGACCTGCAGCGCGGGCGGAAGCGGGAGCGCCCGCGCGTCGCCGGGCGGGGCGAGCAGGGACGCGGCGAGCAGCAGCGCGAGCCGAGGGACGAGCGGGACGGGTTTCATGGCGTTATCTTCAGACAATCGGATCCCCAAATCCTGCTCCGGGGCTTCGGGACGGCAAGCAGGCGCGCGCGGCGCTCCGGGTTACGGCCTCGTACGGCCGGGCGCTGCCCCAGGTTTCCCTAAGGCTTTTCCCCGCCAGCGCAGCCGCTCCCCTTCGGCCAGGAAGGAGCCGGCCGCATTGCCGCGGACGGTCCGGACGACCGCGAACCGCCCGGAAACCTCCAGGGGGCCGGCCCCCGTCATCAGGGTGACGGGGCGCGGTTCGCGGCAGGAAACGATGTAATCAACGCCCGTTGTCGTTTCCACCTGAAGAGCGGTGACGTTGTCCCGCTCGCTTGGGGGAACGGGCAGACGCCGGACGCTTTGGACGATCCCCGCACCCTCCCGATGCCCCTCGAAGACCCCGGCGAAAACGGTCGGCGCGGATGTGCTGGCGACGCGGCGACGGACGATATAGGGAAGGGTCGCCCCCGCATCGGCGTTTCCGAAATCACGCTGGCCCCAGCCGTCTCCGATCAAAGAAAGCTCTTCCGCTTCGGCGGGCCAAAGTGCGGTGAACTCTGTGCCGTCCCCGGTCGCCCAGGTCAGCCGGACGTTTCCCGAAGCCGGCGCCACCCGGCGCAGGTTCCGCAGGTCCAGCGGCGGCAGCGTCGACGATGCCGGTTCCCGCCAGGCGGGCAGACTGCCGCCCACAGCCTGAAAATCGGTGCTGGGCCCGTGAAAGACATAGTCGTGCCGTTCTCCGCCGCGAACACGGAAGATATCCACGACATAACCCCGCCCCGGCGCTGCCCCCACCTGCGCCACGGTGCGCCGGTACAGGTCCGCCTGCGGGTAGGCCCGCGACTCCGCCTCCATCACCTTGACACCGCTGCCGCCCGACGAGAAAAGGACGAATCTGCCGCCGCGGCCCGTGGTCGCCTGCTCCGAGCCGTCCACCAGGATCGTGTTATGCGCCAGTGTCCGCGCCGTCATCGCCATCTGGGGATGGTCCCACAGGTAGCCCAGGTCGGAAAGCAGTTCCCGCCCGTTGTGCCACCAGTACAGGCTCAGGCTGTCGCGGTGATGATGGCTGCCCCAGCCGCTGGCGCTCAGGATCAGCGCGCTGTCGCGCCCGGCCGGGCCGCCGCGCAGATACCCGATCTGGAGCGCGGGGAAGAGGTGATCCGGCAGGAACAGGGGCGGCGAGGGTTTCGTTTCCCGCCCCGGTTCCCGCTGGTACACGGCCGTTGCCGCGTCA
The DNA here is from genome assembly GCA_030446525.1 of Armatimonadaceae bacterium. The sequence goes on along the minus strand of JAUJNC010000023.1, from coordinate 3,484 downwards.
CCGCCCGCCAGGTCGTCGCCCGCGATCGCGCGCAGCAGGGCCAGATACTGCCCGTTCTCCGGGTAGTTCGCCGCCATCAGTTCCGCGTACCGCGCCCCGAGGCCGTCCTTGCGATGGCCGTCCGCGAGGGGCGGATAGCGAAGATCGCCCTGCAGGCCGCGGAACATCGCCGCCCAGACGCGCCGGTAGGCCGGGTTCTCGTAAAGATTGATTTTGTCCAGCCGCTTTCCCGAAGCGTCCTTGTAGCCGGGGGGGTCGGAGTAGCCGCGAAACGCCTGGCCGAGCGCCTGGATACCGTTCAGGGTCATCAGGGCGTAGCTCCACGACTCGGGCGTGCCGCCGTCGGGCAGAAACCAGCGGTTCACGGTCTCTTCAAAGAACCCGAGGCCGAAGCGCACCAGTTCGGGGTGGCCGAGCGCCATTCCGACCAGCGTGGTCGCGGTCCCATTTGCCACCGACTTATTGTTCACCGCCTTATCCGCCGTCAGCAGGATCGTGCTTTCCAGAAGCAAATCTTTCTCGATGGTGCGGCGTTCCCCCGTGCTGTAGAGCGCCTTGCCGTTTTTCACGGCTTCGCAGGTCAGGTCGTAGGCTTCCAGAACCCGGCGCACGAACTGCCCTTCCTGCCCGGAGGCGGTGGCGCGGCCCGCCATCCAGTATCCGGCGTGCAGTTTGCGGTCGGCCGGCGTTGGCGGCGGACGCAGCTCGTCGGACGGGAGCGCGTTGATGCTGCGCGCGGCGATATGCGGGTCCATATCCGCGTATTCGCCGTAGCCGGAATGGACAAGCCAGTTGGGGTATACCTGCGCGAAACGAAGCAGGATGCGGCGGGCGGCATCGGCGTATTCGAACGTACCGGTCAGCGCGTATGCCTCCGCGAGGTTGTGGCAAAGGGTCGCCATAAAGGATACTTTGCGCGAGCGGATAGCGCCGGTAAAGCTGGGCCGACCCGTCTTGTACGAAAACAGCGGGAAAGGTTCGCCGCCATAGTAGGTGAAGACCTGCCCGCCGCCGTAGTTCGCGCGCTGGACGATGTTTTCCGGGTACTTGCTGTCGGGAAAGACCGTGGCGCAGGTGTCACACACGATCTGCTCCGGTTTCCGGGGGGACCAGGCCCACTGCCCGTGCGAGTGCGGGGGCTTCTTCTGGTCGCGGCAGGCGGGGCAGGGCGTGAACAGGAGCGCCCCCGGCGTGGTGGCGGGGATCATCCGGTCAAGAAAATCAGGCGTGATTTTCTTGATCCACTCCTGGCCCGTTCTTTCCACCTTGTCCCGGTACTCCCGCGCCCACCGGTAGCGCACGATATTTGCCCGCGCCCGCGCCAGATCCGCCGCCTTAAAGGTGGCTGCGGGGTGCGAGACCGAAGCGCGGTACCGCTCCCAGAGGGACCAGTCCTCCAGCGGATCGGGCTTCGGGGTCGCCGCCTGCCCCCACACGCCGCAGCACAGTGCCGGCGCAAGGCCCGCGGTGAAAAGGGCGTGCCATCGCGTTCTCCGCATCATCCGCGGGTACCTTTTGCCTGGGCGCGGGGCGCGGGGGTACGGTATACGTCCGCGGCGCACGCCACATAGATGCGTCCGTCGGGTCCGGACGCAAGGTAGTTTATCTCGGACGGAGCCTTCGCGAGCGTCGCCAATGCGTCGGTCCGCAGGTCCAGCGTTCGCACGCTTTCCTTATTTGCGTAAGCGACCCGGCCCGGCCCGGCCAGGGTGATGTGACGGGAGGTGCTTCGCGCCGCCCCGCCGGCGGGTTCCGGCAGTATCGCCATTTTCGCCCGGTCAAACCGGACGGATGTAATCCGGGCCAACCCTGGCGATGACGCGGGGGTTGACGCCGCCGATATGGTTCCACGGCTGAGTCGGATCGAAGCGGATGATCTCGCCGCCGACGTACGACACCGCATAGGCGACGCCATCCACCACCTCCACATCATACACCTCTCCGCCGCGATTGGATACGCCGCGGGTATCGGTGACCTTGCCCGTTCCCAAGTCGATGAAGAACAGGGTCTGCCCGCCGGGTCAACTGCCTTTCGCCTGCGCGATACCGGTAAACGGAGCTTCCCTGCTGCAGCACCAGTGACTTTTCATCGGTCAATGCGGCAACGATCTGCCACGCCGGTTCTTTCGCGGCCGGGGTGGGAAACGGCGGCGGATCCACCTCGGCAAGATCCGGCATGCGGTACGCCTTTTGCCCGGAAACGAAGTAGCCGTTCCACGTCTTTCCGGTCGTGACGCCTTTCATCGATTCGGCGCCCAGGCGCCGGCACCCGTGGGGGCGCGGTATACCTCCCCTTCACCGGTAGCCGTGTCGATGAAGATCAGTTCAACGTTCGTAGCTTCGTTTGTGTTGGTAAGGACGAAAAACCCCCGCCCGCGGTCCTGAACGAGACAGCCGTTGTGCAGGTTCCGGGCGCGGCAGGGCTGTCCGAGATGCTCCATGTTGGTTTCCTTGTCGCGTGACGCCGGTGAGCCCCCCCCCCTCTTCCGCCCGTACCGCGGCGGCAAGCCCCGCGGCGGCGGCACGTAAAAGCGTCGTCCGGCGCGAAAAACGTCTATCCTGCATCTGGTCTATTCCTATTCGCCCGCCGAGGAATAGACGAGGCCGCCGGCGCCGAGCGGCAGGTTCGAGATGATCCGCGCGCCGGGTGTCGGCGCGCCCTGCCAGACGACCTCGCGCTTCGCGGTGTCCCAGAGGAACAGCGCGGCCTCATTGGCGACGGCCCGCGCCCCGGAGCCGGCCTCGATCCAGGAGGGAAAAAGGAGCCATATCCCTAGCTAGTGACCTCAACACCGTCCCTACCGACCCCACCAGTATTTGCTGCCACGGTTCTGCGGGGTGGCGGGAGACACGCCGTCGTCGTTTATGTCATTTTCCAGCACCTCGCGGCGTATCCACTTGGCATGGCCATCCGCCCAGACGACATTCAGTCCGTCCGCATGGCGGTCTGTCAGCCGCGCGCGCGCATTCGGGGTCTTGAAACCGTAGGTGGGATCATTAGGGAGGATTACTGCGCCGTAGCAGCTAGGATAAGAAAGATACCACCCCCTGCCTGGCGTAGCCTTGGCGTTGCCGGTTTCGGCAAAAAGCACCGTGTCTGCCGGTCGCGTGATCGCTGCCTCCGTGGCATCCTTGTAGTAGTAGTGACTGAGCCAGTAATTCATGCCGTAGGCGATATAGGTGGGCGATGCGCTCGTGTAGCGGATGTCAGGGCGGCTTGGACAGGCGAAGATATCGTCGTTCTTCAAGTATGGCTTGATCTGATCCGGCCAGTAAACCGGGTTGTTGGCAGAGTCCCTGACAAAGTGTTCTAGATAAACCCCATCGTAATCCTGCATATACATCATAACGCCCAGGCCGATCTGCTTCTGGTTACTCAGGCAGGCGGTCTGTCGGGCCTTCTCCCTTGCCTGGGCGAAGACGGGGAACAGGATCGCGGCGAGGATCGCGATGATGGCGATCACGACGAGAAGCTCGATCAGCG
>JAUJNC010000373.1 GCA_030446525.1 Armatimonadaceae bacterium | reverse complement strand
GAACCTGAGTTCGGGATCGATGCGCTGGAGAATTGCCTGACCACCGCGCATCCGCCCCGTCTTGAAGTACTCCCCGCGCAGTCCCTGCCGCCTGTCCGCACTGGCGGAGGCGGCCTGCGGGCGCGTGCGAAAACTGCCGACCAGATCGGCGACCGCATTGCGATACTGGCGCACGGTGAGCCGCGAAAGCTCGATCCGGGCGGGCTTGTTTCGTGCCTGGGCGAGAGGCGAGTAGAACGCGTTGTGGATATATGCGGCGACCTTTTGCGCATCCTCCGCCGACAGCTTCTTCGGAGCGCCGGGCGGCATGTACTGCGCGATGTAGCGCCCCAGATCACCGATGGAGCGGTCGCCGACAAGCGCCCGGCTGTGGGATTGCGTGCCTTCACCCTTCGCGCCGTGACACGAGGCGCACTGCTGCCGGTATATCTGATCCCCGGCAGGCTTTTTGGGGATCGCGTGCGCGCGCAGAAACCCGGCCAGCGGCACACAGAACGTCAGAGCTATAGTCAGCGCGGCGTAACGGGCTAAAAGTGACTGTGTGTTTGACGACATCATTTTAAGGAACGCCGAGGGGAGTCGATAGCACACCCCCGGGCGTCTCCATAGTGTATCAGATTCTAAGCCATTCAGCTACCGTTCCCAGGCGAGGTCCGCGGAAGAAGGCAGATGGAACCGCAACGAAGAATAGAAGAATACAACCATAACCGATTGCCGCACCCAATCCGGGTTTTGGCTTTTCGGCGTGTATCGAAAGGAGTGCATAATGAGCAAAATAGTAATCATCGGGGCGGGCAGCCAATTCGGCGGCAAGCTGTCGCGCGATATTCTCGCACTGCCGGAACTGCGGGACGCCCATATTGTCCTGTGCGACATTGACAAGGAGCGCCTAGGCGCGGTGACGCGCTACGTTCAGCGCATCATCGACGGGCATGGTCTTCCGGCAACGCTTTCCCATACCACGGAGCGGCGCGAGGCGCTGGCGGGCGCGGACTTCGTCGTCACCAGTATCTCCGTGGGCGGATACGCCTATGCCGGTTTCCCGGCCAATGTCGAGGTGGATATTCCGCGCAAATACGGTGTCGAGCAAAGCGTCGCCGACACCATCGGGGTGGGCGGTATTTTCCGCTTTCTGCGTACCGCGCCGGTGCAGCTTGCCATCTGCCAGGACATGGAGGAGCTATGCCCGCGCGCGCTGCTGCTCAACTACACCAACCCGATGGCAATGCTTACCTGGCTGCACTCCGAAGGCTCCTCCATTGCCAATGTCGGCCTGTGTCACAGTGTTCAGGGTACCGCCTCGGAGTTGGCGCGCTATCTGGGCGTGCCGTCGGGGGAAATAAACTACCTTTGTGCCGGGATCAACCATCAGGCGTGGTATCTGCGATATGAGCGGAACGGCGAGGACATTTATCCCTGTCTGCGCGGCTTGCTGGACAACCCGGAAACCGTCGCCAAAGACTCCGTGCGCTTCGAGATGTTCAAGCACTTCGGCCTCTTCGTGACGGAATCGACGCGGCACTGCTCGGAGTACCACCCCTACTTCCGCCGTACGAAAGCGTTGCGCGAAAAGTTCGGCCTGGAAGAGCGGGTGGTCGCCGACGCGCCGCAAAAGCGGCGGGAATGGATGGAGGACCCGGAAAACGCGCCTTTGCCCGACCTGTCGATGTCCAACGAATACGCCGCGCGCATCATGCAGGCCGTGGTGACGAACAATCCATACCGCTTCAACGGAAATGTGATGAACACGGGCCTGATTTCGAACCTGCCGGACGGCTGCTGTGTGGAGGTGCCCTGCCTGGTAGATCGTCAGGGAGTTCAGCCGTGCTATGTGGGGCCGCTTCCGGCGCAGCTTGCGTGGCTGAACAACTCCAATATCGCGGTGCAGGAACTGGCAGTGCGAGCGGTGCTGGATAAAGACAAAGACGCGGCGTTTCACGCCTGCGCGCTCGACCCGCTGACCAGCAGCGTCTGCTCGCTCGACCAGATTCGGGCTATGTTCGACGAGTTGTGGGAGGCGGAGAAGAATCTGCTCCGCCACTTCGAGGGTTGAAAGAAATGGCCCCCCTGCCCCTCAGGATTGGGGGACAGGGGAGCAATACGTTACCGAAAGAGAATGCCGTTCATGAAGACGCTCGTCATACTGCTTCTTGCCGCAATTATCCGCCTGTGTTTCGCCGCCGTCGCCCGCACGACGGCGGACAACCGGATCATCGCTCCGGGCGCGTCGCTGGAAAAGCTGGCCGGGGATTTCGCCTTTACGGAAGGCCCCGCCTCCGATGCGCGCGGCAATGTCTTCTTCACCGATCAGCCCAATGACCGGATTCTGCGCTGGGGCGTGGACAACAAGCTGACCACCTTCCGCAAGCCGAGCGGACGCGCCAACGGCCTGTGCTTCGATGCGCGGGGCAATCTCTGGGTCTGCGCCGATGAGAAGAACGAGCTATGGCGCATCGACACCAGAGGCAAGGTAACGGTGGTCGTGAAGGATTATCAGGGAAAGCTCCTGAACGGCCCCAACGATGTGTGGGTACGGCCCGACGGCGCTGTCTATTATACCGATCCGTTATATAAGCGGCCTTACTGGCAGCGTGGGCCGATGGAGCAGGAGGACCAGGACCTCTACTACCAGTCACCCGACCACAACAAGCTGACGCGCCTTGACAATGATCTGGAGCAGCCAAAAGGTATCATCGGCACGCCGGACGGCAAAACGCTCTATGTGTCCGACATCCCCGCCGGGACGACCTACGTCTCC
>JAUJNC010000022.1 GCA_030446525.1 Armatimonadaceae bacterium | reverse complement strand
AGCCTCGATCTCACCGGGCTGCCGCCGACCCCGGACGAGGTGCGCGCCTTCCTGGCCGACAACTCTCCGAACGCATATGAGAGGCTGGTGGACCGTCTGCTCCGGTCGCCGCGCTACGGGGAGCGGATGGCGGTACCCTGGCTCGATGTGGTGCGCTACGCCGACACCGTCGGCTTCCACGGCGACCAGAACCAGAACGCCTGGGCGTATCGCGACTACGTGATCGACGCGTTCAACAAGAACAAGCCCTTCGACCGGTTCACCGTCGAGCAGATCGCGGGCGACCTGCTGCCGGGCGCCACCCCGGAGCAGCGGACGGCGACCGCCTTCAACCGCCTGAACATGATGACCCGCGAGGGCGGCGCGCAGCCGAAGGAGTACCTGGCCAAGTACGCCGCCGACCGGGTGCGGACCGTGAGCATGGCCTGGATGGGCTCGACGCTAGCGTGCGCCGAGTGCCACGATCACAAATTCGATCCGTTCACGGCGCGCGACTTTTATTCGATGGCGGCGTTCTTCGCGGACGTGAAGCAGTGGGGCGTCTACGCCGACTACGGCTACACCCCGAACCCCGACCTCAAAGGCTACAACAACGACTACCCGTTCCCGCCCGAGATAACGGTCGAAAGCCCCTACCTGAAGCGGCGCATACCACAGCTGCAGCGGCGCGTCGCCCAGATGGTCGCCGAGACGCAGGCCCAGCTGCAGGGCAGCCCCGCCGCCCGGGACGCCTTCGACGCGTGGCGCCGCGCCGGCCGGGATTTCCTCGCACGGCACCCGGACGGCTGGGAGCTACCCGAGAAGCCCCAGGTGCGCGTGACGGCCGCGGCGCCCTCGGCCAGGGCGAAAGGGAAGGCCGAGCCGCCCGCGGCGAATCCCGCCCCGCCGACGTACCGCACGGAGCCGGACGGCAGCGTGCTGCTCGCCAGCGAGTCGCCGGCCGACGTCGAGATCGCGCTGCGTCCCGGCGCCGAATGGGTCGCGGCGCTGCGCATCGAGGCCCTCCCGCACGCCGCCAACGGCGGCTCCGTTTTCCGGCGGGGGATGAAGGCGGCCACGCTCACCCTGTCGGCGGCCGTCCGCCGCGCCGGGGGCGGCAAGCCGCAGCCGGTGACGTTCCGCCATGCCGCGGCCAACATCGCCGAGCCGCGCTACGAGGGCGGTTCCGAAATCCTGGGCGTTCACCGCGGCTGGAAGCTTTCGGCGCGCCGCGCGGCCGAGCCGCACGTCTCCGTCTGGCTCCCGCACACGCCGCTCCGCCTGGCGCCGGGCGACACCCTGACCGTCACCTTCCCCAGCCTGGGGGCCGGCTGCGTGCGTGTCGCCGCCTCGCCGTTTGCGCCCCACGATCCCAACGCGCTCCTTGCGCCCTCGTCGCTGAGCGCCGCGCTGGAGGACCCGCGGTCCCCTTCCAACAGGCCGGTCGCCCTGCGCGCGTATCTTTACGGCACGGGCTGGGCCGGGGAGGCCTGGGCACGGGTCAAGGCGCTGGAGGCCGAGATCCTCGCCTGCCGCGACGGGAAAACGCCGACGCTGGTCACGGAGTCCGTGAAACCGGTGGTGACGCGGGTGCTGCCGCGCGGCAACTGGCAGGACGAAAGCGGCGAGATCGTCCCGCCCGCCGTGCCGCACTTCCTGCCGCAGCCCAAGGGCGCGAGCAGCAAGGGTCTGAACCGGCTCGACCTCGCGCGGTGGCTCGTGGCGCCGGACAACCCGCTCACCGCCCGCGTCTTCGTCAACCGGCTGTGGAAGCAGTTCTTCGGGAACGGCCTCAGCGGGCAGGTCGAAGACCTGGGAGCGCAGGGCGAGTGGCCCACGCACCCCGAGCTGCTGGACTGGCTCGCCGTCGAGTTCCGCGAGAGCGGCTGGGACGTCAAGCACATGGTGCGCCTGATGGTCACCTCGGCGACATACCGCCAGGGGTCCAGCCTGCGGCCCGACCTGCGCGACGCCGACCCGAACAACCGGCTGCTGGCGAGCCAGAACCCGCGCCGCCTGGAGGCCGAGTTCGTCCGGGACAACGCGCTGGCGATCGCGGGCCTGCTGAACGGCGACCGGGGCGGCCCGCCCGCCAAGCCCTACCAACCCGAAGACTATTACGCGAACATCCAGTTCCCGGACCAGGAGTACGTCGCCGACCAGGACGACCGGCGAAGTGGCGGCGGGGGTGTACACGCACTGGCAGCGGAGGGCGTTCCTGCACCCGATGCTCGCCAACTTCGACGCGCCGTCGCGCACAGGACTGCACCGCCGCCCGCACCATCGCCAACACGCCCCAGCAGGCCCTCACGCTGCTGAACGACCCGACCTTTGTCGAGACCGCGCGCGTCTTCGCCGCCCGGCTGCTGGCGGTGCGGACGATCGAGACGCCAGGCGGCTGAACATGGCGTTCCAGAAGGCGCGCTCGCACGCCCGATGAAACCCCAGGAAGCGTCGCTGTTGGCGTTCCTGGGTAAGTCGGAGCGCAATACCGAGAGTGGCCGGAGGACGCCGGAAACTGCTCGCGACAAACCTCGCCTCCACGCCGGCGTATCTCGACCCCGCAGGGCGGCCGCCTGACCAGCGTCTGCCGGGTGATCCTGAACCTGAACGAAACGATAACGCGCTACTAAAAGGACCTGCCGCCATGAAGGACCGATTCCCGTCCGAAGCGTTCGCAGAGCATCAACCGTTCCTGCAGCGCTCCGCCTACGGGCTGGGTGGCCTCGCCTTCGGCGCCCTGCTGGGCGAGCGGGCCTGGGCCGACACCCCCGCCGCGCCGGGGCGATCGCGCGGGGTCATCCAGACGCCGCACTTCCCGTGCGGGCGCAAGCGCATCATCATGGCGGGGGGGCCGTCGCGGTTAGATAGCTTCGTCAACAATCCGATGCTAGCTAAGCTGATGGGCCAGCCTTTGGCGGAGTAGGTGACCATGGGGCAGCAGCTTGCGGTGCTTCAGGGCGCGCAGCTCAAGGCGCGCGGCTCGTTCGTGAACTTCAAGCGCTGGGGGAAGTCGGGGCAGGAGATTTCCGAGCTTTTCCCACACATCGGCGGCATCGCCGATGACATCTGTATCATCCGCTCGATGACGACCGAGCAGATCAACCACGACCCGGCGCAGGCGTTCATGAACTCCGGGTCGATCCTCAAGGGGCGGCCCAGCATGGGGTCCTGGCTGCTCTACGGGCTGGGCGCCGAAACGGACAACCTGCCGGGCTTCATCGTCCTGGTTTCGCAGGGCAAGGGCGGCGGCGCGCAGCCGGTTTCGGCGCGCCAATGGGCGAGCGGCTTCCTGCCGGGCAAGTTCCAGGGGGTGCAGTTCCAGGCCAAGGGGGGCGCCGTCCACTACGTGGGCAACCCCGACGGGGTCTGCCAGAGCACGCAGCGGCTCGTGGTCGAAGAGGTCCAGCGGCTGAACGGGCTGCTCGCGGAGGAGCGCGTCGACCCCGAGATACAGACCCGCATCGCGCAGTACGAGCTCGCGTTCCGCATGCAGACCAGCGTCCCCGAACTCACCGACCTTTCCAAGGAGCCGCAGGACGTCCTCGATTTATACGGCGTTAAGCAGCCGGGCGACGGCAGCTTCGCCTCCAACTGCCTGCTCGCGCGCCGGCTGGCGGAGCGGGGCGTACGCTTCATCCAGCTCTACCACCGGGCCTGGGATCACCACAGCGGCATCGAGAAGAACATGCCGCTGGCGGCGCAGGAGACCGACCGCGCGAGCGCCGCGCTCATCCTGGACCTGAAGCGGCGCGGCATGCTGGACGACACCCTCGTGATCTGGGGCGGGGAGTTCGGGCGCACGCCGATGGGACAGGGCAGCGGGCGCGACCACCACATCAACGCGTTCTCGCTCTGTCTCGCCGGCGGCGGCGTCAAGCCCGGCATCACCTACGGCGCGACCGACGAGTTCGGCTACAAGTCGGTCGAGAACGTCGTCACGATGCACGACCTGCACGCCACGATGCTCTACCTGTGCGGCATCGACTACGCGCGCTTCAGCGTCAAGTTCCAGGGCCTGGACGTGCGCCTGACCGGGGTCGAGCCTCCCCGCGTCGTCAAGGACATCACGACCTAGCCACAAAGCCCGTCAGCGCGAAGGACCTGACCGGTTTCTTGCCGGGCGGCGATGCCCCGGTCAGGGTGCGGGCGCAGCCAGCGACGCCTCCGGCAGCGAGAACGCTGCGCCGTCCGTGCGCTCGCCCGACAGGCGGAAGCGCACGACCGCGCCCGCGTCCGCCACCGGGACCGAGAACTCGAACGGGTACGACGCCGCCTCGATGATCTGCCACGCGCCGGTGTCGTGTATGCGGTAACGCAGTGTCACGCGGCGGGCCTGCTTCCGGGTCGCCGCACACCAGAAATAGGCCACCCACGGGCCGGGCCGCACCTGGATTACCGCCGCGCGCCCTTCCAGCCCCGCGGCCGGCGTCCCGACCGGTCCCGGCACGGTCACATACGACGGCGCAGGCCCCGGCCCGGGCGCGGAAGCGCCGGCGAGCGCCGTGGGCGCCCGTTGCGCGGCGGGGACGGCGATGCGGCAGCCGTCCAGCGATACGGCCGCAAGCCCCCGCGCCGGGACCGTCACGGCCGCGACACCCGCCTCCGAGAGCGCGAGCCGCTCACCTTCCGTGCCGTTCGCCAGGTCCAGCACGTCGGCGCGCGTCGACGCGCCCAGACCGAGCGTCTTCCGATCAAACGCCGCGTGGACGGGCTGCGGCCGGTCCGTCTCGTTCATCAGCAGGACGACGAAGCGCCTGCCGCTGTCGGCGTGTGCGGTCAGGTAGTTGATCTGGGGGTTATCGAGCGTCACCAGTCCGCGCCGCGGCCACAGCCACGCACCGCGGATAGGCCCGATCCTGCCCGGTTTATGGCCGAAGACGCGCCCGTCGAAGTAGGCGTACCCGAACTGCCGCAGCGACGGGAACGCGACATCGCCGTTCGAGCGCAGCTCCGCCTCGGAGACGAGGTAGTCGATCGTCCAGCCCAGGTGCGGCAGGATGTGGTGGTAATAGATGCTGGTCACGTCCGGACCCTCGTACGGGTAGCGGGGGCTGAGCGGTATGTCCGTCAGGCCGGTCGCATAGTAGCCGGGGTAATTGGTCCAGCGCCCCAGGACCGCGTTTCGGGCATAGGTCTCGAACTGCCGGTCGCCGGTGTAGCGCGCGAGGCGCAGGAACGCGGGCGCCCATACGGCCTGGTAGATCATCTGCCCCGCAGCGCCGCCGCCCCGATAGGTCGACGGCTGCTCGAAGCTGAGGCCGACGTTGGACACCCGCCATGCCGGCGCCGGGCGCTCGGGCGTATCGCCTGGCTTGCGGGGCGAGCCCAGGCGGTAGCGCTCCGGCCCCTTCCACCACAGGCTTCGCTCTCCGGCGAACTGGCCGCCGGCGTTCACCAGCGTATCGCCTTCGGGGATCAGCGGCTGCGTCCAGACGCCGGTCATGAGCTGCCGCGCGCCGAAGACGGCCCCGTCTAGGTATCTCTTGTCGCCCGTGACTTCGTACAGGCGCAGCAGACCTTCCCAGTCCGGCACGAAAGAAATCAGGAAGAACGGCTGCGAGCCCAGGTCCCCGGTCGGGGCGGTGCGGATCTGCGTATCGAGGTAGGCGTCGGCCAGCGCGCGGGCGCGCCGGAGCGCCCCGGGCTCGCCCGTCACCTCATAGCGGGCCAGCCAGTCATCGAACTCCTGCGCATGGCTGTACCCCCCCGTCGGCTTCACCGCGTTCGGCGGGAACGCGATATCCCGGTAGGCGGTCGTCCGCCGCCCGGTCATCTCCCACAGGCCCGCGAAGGCCGCCGTACCGTAGAGCCTCGGCGGCCCGTCCATGCCGCCGACCGGGTACGTCGCCGTCTCATCGAAGGCGGGAGAGAAGTGCGCCCCGTTGCGCGAGAGCAGGAACTCCAGAGTCGGCAGCACGCGCCGGCGGTACAGGTCTTCGTCGCCCGTCAGGTAGTAGAGCGACAGCGGCACGAGCGGCGCGGCGTGCGTCGAGCCGTTGCGCGATTCGATCTGGTAGGGCGCCTTGGCTTTTTCCCACCAGCCTCCGGCATTATCCTCCTTCACCAGGTCGAGCATGTTGAGGGCGGCGTCGGTGAGCGAACCCTGGGGGAGGTTCCGGCGGTAGTCCCGCAGGCGGAACACTTCGTCGGCGGCCGTACGGTAGCCCGCATACCAGTCGCCGTCCTGCGCCAGCACGCGCAAACGAAACGTCTGCGCCTGGCCCGCCTCGCGCCGGGCGGGGCCGGTACCGGGGATCGGGCCATAGATGGCCGGATGGACCAGCCCGCCGCCGTCCCGGATCATCAGGCCGAAGTGCGGCGTGCGGAAGTCCGGCCAGGCGAACGGGATCTCGTCCGGATCGCCGATGACGCCCCATACCTGCGGGGCGGCCGCCCCGGCGGTCTGCGCGAGTGCGAGCGGCGTCGGCGCGAGGGAGTCGAGGACCGTCACCGGCGTGTCCGGGAACCGCCGCCGCTGGTACATCGGCGGCAGCAGCACCTCGGGCACCTCGGCGAGCGGCTTGCGCCAGGGCACCGCATAGCCGAGCGCGTAGCTGCCCGCCGCCTTCGGCGTGAAGGTCAGCCGGACCCGAGGGGCGCGCTCCCCGGCGGCCAGTTCCCACTCTGCGGTGAGTGCCCCCTCGGGGGAAGGGTAGAAGTCGAGGCGCACGGCGTCGGGACGACCCGGCAGGGGAGCGGCCGAGCGCGGCGTGAAGCGCAGGGCCGCGCCGCCCGCCCAGACCGCCTGCCGCGGGAACGGCCGCAGCGTGGTCTCGCTCACGCCGCCGGCGGTGACCGTCATCGGCGGGACGGCACTGCGCGCGTCTTCCCAGGTGGGGTAGAAGGCCGCCAGCGAGAAGCGCGGCGCCTTCCCGGCAACGACGGCGTACGTCTCGGCGGCGGCCTCCACCGGCAGCTCCCGCCAGTGCGCGCCGGACTTCGTCCAGACGCGCGGGCGGACGGTGGCAAGACCGCCGGCGGTATGGGCGGGGACCCACTCGACACGCGTCGCGGCGCTCTCGATCCGGGCGACCGGCGGCGTGCCCGGCGCATCGGTGATCGGGCCGGCGGCGTCAAACGGGTCGGGCGCGGCGGCCGGGGTCGGCAACCGCGCCGGACGCGCTGCGCGCGGCAGGCCGCTTGCGCCCGGCGGCCCGTGCGGTGTCAGGCGGAGGTCGGTGGTCAGCAGTACGGCATCGACGCGCGCGAAGGGCGCGCCGTCGCGGAAGCTGATGAGATTCAGCCCGGCGGGCAGGTCGTACTCGCCGCCGGGTTCCCAGGTCCAGCCCGGCTTACCCGACATCCCGAACGGGCGAGGCGCCTCGCGGCCGGCGACGGCCGCCTTCAGGCGGCGAGCGCCGGGGCGGTCATCGGGGAAGTCCACGGAGCGCACCCAGAGCCGATAGCGGCCGGCGCGGGGCAGCTCCACCGCGCCTACCGCCGGGTTCCGTGCGCCCGAGATCCCCCCGAACAGAATAGCGCCGCCGGAGGCGCCGCGAGGCCCCCCGGACAGAGCCTCCCAGTCGCCGGGGAACGGGAACGCCTCGGCCTCGATGGCGATAGTCACGGCGCCGGCCGCGGCCGGCGACGGGACCGGGGCAGCAAGTGCGGCGAGCGACGGCAGGGCCGCCGCGACGGAGACCGCGGCCAGGCGCAGGTCACGCATTGTGTCAATTACCCCCGCGTAAACAAACGGGCAAGTCTGCATCCAGCACGCGCTTGACGTGTTGGGCGAAGCTCCTGTGTGTGTCATCCTTTTCCAAATAGGCGCAGCTATCTTCTGCCCAGTAAATCTCGTCAGGCGTTAGATTCTGAACCGGTAGTGCAGCGGTGAGTTAGGGCGAACGACGTTTCTGACCGGCCGCAGTCCGCTGCCGCTTCCATCTGTTATACGCAGCTTCTTTCCTCTTGTCCGGATGGGCCTTGTCTCGAAGCCAGTAGTCGAACCAAACCAGATTGCGGTTATAGCTGTCCAGGACAAGCAGGGGCTCAGCCCAGCTGTGACCGGAGCGCGGGTAAACCAGCAGCTCCGAGGGGACTCCGAAGTACTGCAAACCGTGGAACATGCGCCTGCCATGCGTGGCTGCCATCGACAACATCCCGTACTCCAGCAGCGCAGGCGTCTGGACGCTCTGAACGCCGTACAGCGGCGTCTCGCTTTCCACGCGCGCACGCTCGACCGGATCGTATACGTTGCCGATGGAATGGAGCTCCTCTTGAAAGCCACGCCTCATGGAAGGGTCAGCCCAATAGTCGAACAGGATGTGCAGCAGGTCACAGGCACCCTCGCTGATAGAAGCGGCTTGGAACCTGTGCGTCTGCGTGATGCCATGGCCAGCCAGCGTCCCGCCATAGCTAAACCCCATGATCCCCACACGATCCGGGTCGGCCATGCCCATCTCGACTAACCGGTCAACGCCTGCCATCACGTCAAACTGGAAAGCGTTGGCGACATAGCTGCCTTCCTCGTGGAGCGCCTTAGCGAATGCCGGTCCGAACCCCCCTCTGCCGCGCGTGTGCGGGTACAGCACCAGGTAGCCCTGCGAAGCCATCGGCAGAACCGGATACTGCCGGTCGAGGTTAAACTCCGGAAGCACCGGAGACGGTCCGCCGACGATGCCGACAATCAGGGGGTACTTCCGGCCCGGCTGGTAATCCGGCGGCTTGAGGAGAAAGCCGTGGATATCCCACCTGTCGTCTTTGCTGCGCCAGGTGATCCTTTCCCAGCTCGGCATCACCACATCGCTCAGGTGGGGGTTCAGGGGATCGTCGCCGACGAGCTCCCGCAACACGAAGTCCGTGATCGCCCCAACGTACACGCGCGGCGGCTGTGTCACGCTCTCTTTCATCAGCGCGAATTGACTTCCGTCGCGCGAGTACGAGGGATGCCAGTAGCAGCCGTCTTCGGGGAACACATCCTCGACCGTGCCATCGGCTACTGAGATCCGGAACGTGCTGATCCGTAAGGCTGCCATACCACAGACATAGACGTGGCGGCCGTCAGGTGACCACTGCGGCCGTTCCAGGACTTGGATATACTCGCGCTCGGACCGGTTCGTCTTTACTGCCCCGACGCAATGGTGTGGGAGGACGCACCATGCGGTGGTGTCGCCGGGGGAAACCATATCACGATCTGCGGGGACCGCTCTCACCATCAGACCTTCGGCACAGCGGTAGGCGATCCACTCGTTGTCGGGCGACCACGACACACCGGAAGCAATAACCGAGGAGGCAAGTTCACGGACGATACCGCTCGGCACCTCGACCAGATACAGATCGGGCTCCGGCGGAACGACCCCGTCCGAGGTCGCCCGCGCCCGCGAGGCGCACCGGGCGACGAAGGCTATCGCGCCGCCATCGGGCGACCAATCGAAGGTGGCCACGTCAAAGGCCGGGTCGGATAGCTGCCGGGCTTGCCCGCTTTCCAGGTCCATCCACCAAAGCTGTGACGCGGGCGGGGAGACGGGGAGCAGACGGGGCAGTTCCCTGGCGTCCCAGCGAACGTCGGCCTCAACCGCCGTCACTGGTTCCGCGTCCTTTGCCGGGGGCCGGGGCTGTACAAGGTAAGCAAGGGCGCGCCCGTCGGCGGACCACCGGAAACAGGAATAGGAATGGCCGGGCGGGTGCAGAGGCACCGGCATCAAGGGGGCTTCCTGGAACGTTTCTACGTCAAATGACCAGAGCTTGCTGCCACTCCCGTCTTGCCTGAGGTAGACCAGCCCGGTCGAGTCCGCAGACCAAAGGAACATGGCGAACCCGTGCGGGGATGGAAGCCGCTTCGGTGGTAGGCTTTCCACCGCCGAGGCCACCCATACCTCCGATAGGTTCGCGTTCTTCTGGGCCTGCGCTCTCTGGACGTTGAACGCCACCCGCTTTCCGTCAGGCGAGATAACGGCGCGCATGCTCCCATACGAGCTTGTAGTGACCGCGAGTAAATCCTCGGCAGACATCTTCCTGAGAGTGGGGTGTGGCATAGACTTCTCTGCCGATCGACACCCGCGTCGATCGGCGCTGTGGCATCCTCTCCTCTTGTCTTCAGCAGCGATTATCCTGCATCCCACGCTCAAGAGGCAAAAGGACCTGCTCGTCTCGATCCCTGGCATTGCTGACACCACCGCTGCAGCGCTTCTTTGCAAGCTAGCGGACGTGTCGCTCTTTGAGAAAGTAACACAAGATATTTTCTTTCGGCACCTTGGTTGACAAACTCTGGTTTCTGGTTATAATGTTTAATAAACCGGTTTTTGAAACTTTCCATCGGTCGTTCGAATGCTTTCGCCGTCCTTGCCCGATCCGGGCCATCGTCGATCACTGTCCTCGTCGGACATCGTTCGCACCCAAAGGAGCGTTGTATGAGCCTTGAACTGTTGCGCGCGCGACCCCTGCGTCGGGGCCTGCCGGCCTTCACCCTGATCACATCAGCGTTTACGCTGATCGAGCTGCTCGTCGTGATCGCCATCATAGCGATCCTCGCCGCCATCCTTTTCCCGTCTTCGCCCAGGCACGGAGAAAGCCCGGCAGACCGCCTGCCTTTCCAACGCGAAGCAGATAGCCACGGGTCTTACCATGTATACCCAGGACTACGACGAGACCTTCCCGATCGCCACGTACTCCCCTGGTGCGGCTACAGTGTGAACGACTACCGAAGCCCCAAGTGGATGGACATGCTGTACCCCTATATCAAGAACACGGCCGTGTTCACCTGCCCGAGCTTCGCCGGTGATGCGGCGCAGCACGAGAAGTACGTCTATCAGCCGGCGACCTGCACGGGCGCGCGCGCCACGCAATACGGCACCTATGTCCTCAACGGCGTGTACCCGGCTTTAACTACCGTGCGCGCGCCGGCCGGCCGGTCACTGGCGGAGATCCAGGCGCCGGCCGACACAATCTTCGTCACGGAGGGCGGCGACTGGGGGCTGCTCGCAACGCGGTGGCGGGATGGACTGCCAATCCGGTCATGGATACCACCGCCGGCCCGCCGTCGCTGCGTACCACCATTGGCGGCCAGAGCGTCCTTGTCCACAAGCTGTACCACTCCGGCGGCATGAACAACGTCTTTTGCGACGGCCATGCCAAGTGGTACAAGGGCGAGTCGCTGATCAAGACGCGCCCGGTCGGCCCTCAAGGCACCCCGATCTGCTACCTCTGGACGATCGAGGAAGACTGATAGGCGGACCGTCGGGCCCTTGAACTCCGCAGGCCTTCCATGACCACCAAAGCCTTCTGCGCCGGATTCGCTCTCGCGACAGCGCCTCGCCTCGATGACGCTCGCGCCCCGGTTGTCCGCGGCTCCCGTCGCCCGTTTGACGGTCGACGTCGACAAGCCGGGGCAGCCGTGAGTCCGATGCTGTATGGCATCTTCTTCGAAGAGATCAACCGGGCCGGCGACGGCGGGATCTATGCCGAAATGATCCAGAACCGCTCCTTCGAGGACGCCGACGTTCCGCTGGCGTGGACGCCGGTCAGAAGCGCGGGAGCCGGGGGAGCATCTCGCTGGACAAAAGCCGGCCGCTCAACGGCAAGAACCCGACCAGTCTGCGTTTGGAGATCACCGGCGCGGCCGGCGGGCGCGTCGGCGCGGCCAGCGACGGGTTCCGGGGCGTCCCGCAGCGGCCGCGCGAAAGGCCGGCGGAGTGGATGTCCCGGTTCGAGCGCGCGACCGGCGGCATCGCCGTCGGAAAGGGCAAAGATATGACCTGTCGTTTTACGCGCGCGCGGGCAAGGTTTCGCCGGCCCGGTGACCGTTTCGTTGGAACGAAAGGACGGCAGCGTGCTCGCCTCCCAAAAGATCGGGGCATCGGTCCGGGCTGGAAGAAACACGCCGCCGCGCTGACGGCGAGCGCGACCGACGCGAGCGCGCGTCTGGTGCTGGCGGCGGCTGACCCGGGCGTCGTCTGGCTCGACATGGTGTCGCTGTTCCCGCGCGCCACGTACAAGGGCGTCCCAACGGCCTGCGCGCCGACCTGATGCGCACGATCGAGCGGATGCGCCCGGCCTTCATCCGCTTCCCCGGCGGCTGTTTCGTCGAAGGCGAGCGGATCGCCGACGCCTTCCGCTGGAAGGACACCATCGGCGACATCGCCGAGCGTCCGGGGCATTGGAACCTTTGGGGCTACCGTTCCACGGACGGGCTGGGTACCACGAGTACCTGCAGATGTGCGAGGACCTGGGGGCGGAGCCGCTCTTCGTGATTAATTGCGGCATGGCGCACAAGGATCCAGGTGCCGATGGGCCGGATGCGGGAATGGGTGCAGGACGCGCTCGACGCCATCGAGTACGCCAACGGCCCCGTGACCAGCACGTGGGGCGCGCTGCGCGCCCAAGCCGGGCATCCGAAACCGTTCAACCTGAAATACCTGCAGGTCGGCAACGAGAACGGCGGGCCGCTTTACGACGAGCGTTACGCGCTGTTCCACGACGCCGTCAAGGCCCGCTACCCCCAGGTCCGATTGATCGCCTGTGATTGGCGCGGCGTGCCCAGATCGCGCCCGCTCGACATCATCGACCCGCACCTCTACAGCCACCCCAAACCTTCCTCGAACAGGCCACGCGCTTCGACAGCTACGACCGCAAAGCGCCCAAGGTGTATTTCGGCGAATACGCCGTCACCCGCGAAGCCGGGGCGGGGAATCTGCAGGCGGCCGTCGCCGAGGCGGCCTTCCTGACCGGCCTGGAGCGCAACGCGGACGTCGTGATCATGTCGTCCTATGCGCCCCTGCTCAGCGACCCGAGCTGGAAGGCATGGAATCCGAACGCCATCGTGTTCGACAACGCGCGGGTTTATGGCACGCCGTCCTACCATGTGCAGACCCTGTTCGCGGCCAACCGGGGCGACGTCGTGCTGCCGGTGCGGGTCGAGCAGCCCCGGCGTCCGGTGGAACCCGTTCGCGGCAGGATTGGCGTCGGGACCTGGGCCACGCAGGCCGAGTTCAAAGACATCAGGGTGACCCGAGGCGGGCGGACGCTCTTCGCCGGCGATTTCTCCCAGGGGACGGGCGGCTGGAAGACGACGCGGGGGAGATGGGAGGTCATCGACGGGGCCCTTCGTCAGAGCGGCGAAGAAAACGATGCGCGGGCCGTCGCCGGCGACGCGAGCTGGAGCGACTACACCCTCGCCCTGAAGGCCCGGAAGCTGGGCGGCAAAGAAGGCTTCCTCATCCTTTTCCAGTCGCCGGGCGACAACACGAAGAGTTGGTGGAATCTGGGCGGCTGGGACAACACGAAGCACGGGCTGGAAGTGCCCGGCGTGGCGCTGACGCAGGTGCCGGGAAGCATCCAGACCGGCCGCTGGTATGACATCCGCATCGAGCTTCAAGGCCCGTCCATCCGGTGTTACCTCGACGGCAAGCTGGTCCACGACGCGACGCGGGCGGCTCCCCCGGTGCTGTTCGCCGTCGCCGGACGGGACACCGCCACCGGCGAAACGGTCCTGAAAGTGGTTAACGCTTCCGGCCGGCCGGTGGAGACGGCCGTCGATCTGCGCGGGGTGACGCAGGTCGCGCCCCGGGGCAAGGCCCTCGTGCTGACCTCCGCCGGCCCCAACGACGAGAACTCTTTTGCGACTCCGGCTAAAGTGGCGCCCCGCGAGGAGACGGTCGCTCTCACCTCTCCGGCCTTCGGCCGCACCCTTCCGGCCCATTCGGTCACGATCCTCCGCCTGAAGACCGTCCGGTGATCGCGCGAGCTTTGAAATGCGCCCAGCTCGCGCTCTGCGCCGCGCTTCGTGTTTGCAGCATGGTTCTCATGTTATAATTGACAGAAAGCTAAACCGGTTTAGTCATCTTTCCGGTCTGGCATACGATTCCGTAATGAGAAAACCGCCCACGATCCACGACGTCGCCGGGGCGCTGGGCATGCACAAGTCCACCGTGTCGCTGGCGCTCTCCGGCAAAGGCAACCTGTCGGCCGCCACGCGCCAGCGGGTGCTCACCGTCGCCCGCGAGCTGGGCTACGAGCCCAACCCGCTGGCGCAGCGCCTCGCCCACGGGCACAGCAACAGCCTGGTCTGCGTTTTCAGCGGCACCCTCGATGTCGGTCTGGCGACCGAGAAGATCCTGCTGATCCAGCGGGCGCTCGACGAGCGATCCCTGGAGGCGCCCATCTACACCCGCCCCGAGCCCGCGGGCGACGGTGGCCAATCCCAGGCGGCGCAGGTCAAGCAGCTTTGCCGCCAGCGGCCGCGCGCGATCCTGTGCGCCGCCCAGATGGTGGGCCCCGCCGTGTTCCGGGAGCTCGAAGCTTACCAGCGTGCGGGCGGCATCGTGGTCAGCTATGACATCCCCGTGCCGCTCGCGTGCGATCAGGTCATCTTCGACCGGCAGGACAACGCGTATCAGGCGGCCCGTCACCTGCTCGAGCGCGGTCATCGCCAGATCGGGATCGGGATGTCCAACACCACGGAGTGGTTCTCGGGCGCCCCCGACGTCCCGCAGACCTACCGGCTGGAAGGGTTCCGCCGGGCGCTCGACGAGTTCGGCGTGCCGGTGCGCCGGGAATGGCTCTTCGCGAACCCCACCTACGAGAAAGGCGGCGCAGAGATGGCGCGCCGGTTCCTGCAGATGAAGGAGCGCCCGACCGGCCTGTGCATCGTCAACGACTACGTCGCCCTGGCGTTCATGGTCGAGATCATGCGCGCCGGGGTCCGCGTGCCCGAGGACGTGAGCATCGTCAGCCACGACGACCAGCCCATCGCGGCGTACTGTCCGGTGCCGCTGACCTCGGTCTCGCAGCCGGTCGAGGCGATCGCGCGCGCCGTCGTCGAGCTGCTGATGGACCGGATCGAAGGCCGCGCCGGCGACGCGCCGCGCACGGTGACGATCCGGGGGGAGTTGGTGCAAAGGCAAAGCGTGGCCGCACCGACGGTAAGCCCGTGAAGGAACGCCACGCCAGGGTCATCCGGCACGGTCTGGCGGCAGTCCTTTGTCTGGCGTGCGGCCGGGTCACGGCGGCGCCGGCATCGCCCCCCGGAAGGAAGGTGGACATGGAACGCATGGATTGGCCCGCCCTAACGCGGGAAAGCCGCCCGTGGACGCGCTGGTGGTGGCTGGGCAGCGCCGTGAGCGAGGCGGAGATCACGCGCCATCTGCAGCTGTTCCGCGACACGGGCATCGGCGGCGTGGAGATCACTCCGATCTACGGCGCGACGGGCGAGGGCGAAAAGGAGCGCTACATCCCCTTCCTCAGCCCGCGGTGGATGCAGATGCTGGCGTTTACCCTGCGCGAGGCGGAGCGGCTGGGTCTGGGCGTGGACATGATCACCGGCACGGGCTGGCCGCTGGGGGGCCCCTGGGTGCCGGACGGGGACGCGCCGGCCGGCCTCCTGTTCGAGACCTTTACGGTGGCCGCAAACGGCCGGGTGGAGGAACCGCTCCGGAGCACGGCGAAACCGGTCGCGAAGCTTCTGGCGCTGATGGCCTACGAGGCGGGCGGGCAGGCGCTCGACCTGACAGACGAGGTGGACGCCTCGGGGAAACTCGAATGGACGGCGCCCGCCGGGCGGTGGACGCTGCACGGCGCGTTCCTGGCGGGGACGGGCCAGCAGGTGAAGCGGGCCGCGCCCGGCGGCGAGGGCAACGTGCTCGACCACTTCTCCCGGGACGCGGTTGGGCGCTATCTGGCCCACTTCGACACTCCCCTGTCGCTCCTGCCCGCCGGGGAGATGGTGCGCTGCTTTTTCAACGACTCGTACGAGGTGTTCGGCGCGAACGGGACGCCGGGGATCTTCGCCGAGTTCGCGCGCCGCCGCGGCTACGACCTGCGCGGGTACCTGCCCGCCCTGCGGGGCGAGGGCGATCCGGACACCGTCCGCCGCGTGCGCTCGGACTACCGGCAGACCGCCGGCGACCTGCTCCTGGAAGACTTCACCCGCCCGTGGGCGGGCTGGGCGCGCGGGAAAGGGGCGCTGGCGCGCAACCAGGCGCACGGCTCGCCGGGAAACCTGCTCGACCTGTACGCGGCCGTCGACATCCCCGAGACCGAGGTCTTCGGCCCCGCCGGGCTGGACCTGGTGGGCATGGAACCGCTGCCGGGTACGCCGCGCCGTGGCAAAGCCGAAGAGGAGATCCTGGTCTGCAAGCTGGCCTCCTCGGCGGCCCATGTCGCCGGCAAGCCGCTCTGCTCCAGCGAGTCGTTCACCTGGCTGGGCGAGCACGGCAAGGTGCCGCTGGAGCACGTCAAAGCGGAGGCCGATCTGCTCTTCGTGATGGGCGTCAACCACGTGTTCTTCCACGGGACGCCGTTCTCGCCCCAGGACGCCCCCTGGCCGGGCTGGCTGTTCTATGCGACCACCCACTTCGCCCCGACCAACCCGTTCTGGCGCGATCTGCCCGCCCTCAACGCCTACATCGCCCGCTGCCAGTCCTTCCTCCAGGCGGGCCGTCCCGATAACGACGTGCTGCTGTATTTCCCCGTCTTCGACCTGTGGGCCGAGGACGCCGGCGCGCGGGACATGCTGCATTTCCTGACCGTGGGTGGCACCGGGCGATGGCTGGGCGAGAACCTTGCCGACTTCACGCGGGCCGCGCGGCGGCTCTGGGACCGTGGTTACGGCTTCGACTGCGTTTCGGACCGGCTGCTGGACGGGTCGGTACGCGTTTCCGGCGAAGACCTGCGGGCGCGGGGCGGCTCCTACCGCGTGCTGGCCGTCGCCGGCTGCACGCGGATGCCTCCGGAGACGCTGGAGCGCATCGTCGCGCTGGCCCGCGAGGGCGCGACCGTTCTGGTGGTGGGCGACCTGCCGCAGGACGTGCCGGGCCTGGGCGATCTGGAGAACCGGCGCCGGCGTCTGCGCGCGGCCCAGGCGGCCATCGGCCCGCGCCGCGAGGTTCAGCCGGGGATCTCCGGCGCCACCGTCGGTAAAGGGCGCGTCCTGATCGGGCAGGATCTGGAGGCGCTGCTCGGGCTTGCCGGGGTCCGGCGCGAGGCCGTGGTGGACGACGGCGTCGAGTTCATCCGGCGGCGCGGCGACGACGGCGCCCGGCACTACTTCCTGGCCAACCTGGGCCGTGAGCGGCTGGACCGCTGGGTCACGCTGGCGGTCCCGGCCCGGTCCGCGGTCCTGCACGACCCCACGGACGGCCGGCGCGGCGCGGCCGGCGTCCGCCAGGAGGAGGGGCGGACGCAGGTCTATCTCCAGATGGAGCCGGGCCAGTCGCTCGTCCTGCGCGCGCTGCCCGGGGCGGCGGACGGGCCTGCGTGGGAATACCTGTCACCGGCGGGCCCGCCGCGGGCCCTGGCGGGCGGCTGGCGCGTCGAGTTCGTCGAGGGCGGCCCGGCGCTCCCCCGCCCCGCCGACGTCCGCGCGCTGACGGACTGGACGGAGTGGCCGGGTGATGCGGAGGCGCTGCGGGCGTTTTCCGGAACGGCCCGGTACACGATCACGTTCGACCGACCCGCGGGCGACGCCGACGCGTGGGCGCTCGACCTGGGCCGGGTCTGCCACAGCGCGCGCGTCCGGCTCAACGGCCAGGACCTGGGCACCCTGTACGCCCGCCCGTTCCGCCTGCGGCTTCCCGACGCGCTCCCGGAAAAGGGGAACCGGCTCGAGGTCGACGTGACCAACCTGATGGCCAACCGGCTGTCAGACCTGGACCGGCGCCAGGTCCCCTGGCGGAAGTTTTTCTTCGTCAACATCGAGTACAAGCCCTTCGACGCCGCCGGATGGGAGCCGCTGCCCTCCGGCCTGCTCGGCCCGGTGCGGCTGGTGCCGCTGCGGCGGCGCCCCGACGCGGGCGCGCTTTAACCTATGCGGTGGCCTTCTTGATCACCAGGGCCATCCGAAAGAGCGATCGGTATTGGGTTTAGGCGCAACGGCTTCCGATCTTGAGCGCTTCCGCGGAGTCCCCCAAGCAGGAGAGACACGAAAAGCCTACGACCTTGACCATATACGATGAGACCGCCTTCGGAGAAAAGACCCTTACACGGGTCCTCGATTTCCTGACCGAGCGCATCACGGCGCGCGAGCTGATACGGGAGCGGGTCTACCAGGAGGTGCGCGAGTATAACGCCACGCAGCCGGAATACTACCGCGGCCTGGTTCAACCCACGGATGCCGAAGCTTCCTTGAACGGCTACCGCGTTCGCCGGCGCCGCAGGATCGATTGGGAGCAGCAGTACGAGCGCGCCCTCGAGGCGTTCGCGCGCAACGGCTTCTTTGTTCTGGTGGACGACCGGCAGGTGGAGGAGCTGGACGAGGCCATCGATCTGAGGCCCGGGACGCAGGTCAGCTTCATCAAGCTCGTGCCGCTGGTGGGAGGCTAAGGGGCGTCCATGGACCTGAAATCACTTGCTGGCAATATAGCCGGCGCGCTCCGCCCGACCGACCCGGTGGCCGCGGAAGCCGACCGCCTGATCGGGTCCTTCCTCCAGGAGACGCCTGACCGGCAGTACTGGGACATCAAGGTCAAGGAATTCCCGTCCGGGAAGGCGCTCCTCGACGCCGCCCCCGGGCTTCAGGTCGCGGCGGTCAAGGCCGTCTACGAGCGCATGCAGCGGCCCCGCGTCTCCTGGGAGGTCAAGGCGAAAGTCCGCCTGCTGCTCACCCCGCTATTCGCCCGCAACCTGCCCTACACGGCGCACGACCTGGAGTTCCTGTTGGCCTCGGCGCAGAAGGACGGCCACTACTACGGCGACTGGGGCGGCGGCCTGCGGCAGGTACGCCGCCACAAGGAGAACAGCGGTCTGACCCCCACGCTGCGCGCCCTGCTGGAGCAGCTGTATGCGCAGGTCGAGAAGGTCGCCAGTGCCGACTACCGCAAGGTCAAGAGCCAGATCGCGGAGCTGCTGGAGCGCGCCAGCGCCGGCCTGCCCGACACCGGCGACGCCTGGGCCGAGGCGGCGCGGGCGGACCTGGAGGCGATGACGCCGGAGGAGCGCGCGGCCTGGATGGAGGTCTTGGCGCATGCGGAGGCGAGCGAAGCCGCCAGACCGAGCGCGAAATGGAGCGCCGCCGCGAAACGCCACATCGAGGCCGTCGGCGCATCGCCCTTCTTCGGGCAGGTCTCGGCGTGGCTTGGCCTCGTGGCGCTCCCGCAGCGCATCACGCGCAACGACTACGGCTATGTCACCGCCGGGGTGTCCGACAAGAACATCAGCCTCCTGAAGGGCATCGCCTGGTACGGCGCGCTCTGCGAGGGCGAGGGCCTTCCGGAGGGCGCGCGCGCCCTCGGGCACCTGGCCGAGGCGGCGTTCCGCAAGATCCCCGGACACGGCCCCAGGGCCGCGCGGGCCGGGAACGCGGCGATTCAATCGCTCGGGTCGCTGCCGGACGGCGCGGGAGTGGCGCCACTGGCGGCCCTGCGCAAGAGGCTGCGCGACCGCGGCGCGCTGAAGCTGGTCGCTCAGGCTATCGAACAGGCGGCGAAGCGCGCCGGGGTGGGGCGGACGACCTGGAGGATCTGGCCGTGCCGACGTGCGGCCTGGACGAACAGGGCGTGCGCCGCAGGAGTTCGGGGAGGAGGGCGCGGCAACGCTGGCGATCGGCCCGGCGACCGGGCAGTTGACCCTTTCCTGGTCCGGGGCGGACGGCAAGCCGCGCAAGGCCGTTCCCGCGGGGTGAAGCAGGGGCATCCCGCCGAGGTGAAAGAGCTGAAGGCCGCCGAAGACGAGGCGCGCAAGACGCTCGCCGCGCGGGCGACGCGCTGGACCGCTTCCTCTCCGACGAGCGCACGTGGCCGCTGGGCGCGTGGCGCGAGAGCGCTACCTGACGCACCCGCTGCTGGGCAACCTTGCGCGGCGGCTGATCTGGACGGCCGCCGAGGGGGAGCGGGCCGAGACGTTCCTGCCCGGCGAGGCCCTTCCCGGCGGCCTCAGCGATGCGGCGACGGTGCGGCTGTGGCACCCGCTCGGCGCGACGGTCGAGACCGTCCTGGCCTGGCGGCAGGAACTGGAGGCGCGCGGCGTCGTGCAGCCGTTCAAGCAGGCGCACCGCGAGGTCTACCTGATTACGGACGCGGAAAGAAACACGCGCACCTACTCCAACCGCTTCGCCGGCCACATCCTCAAGCAGCACCAGTTCAACAGCCTGTGCGCCCTGCGCGGCTGGAAGAACTGCTCCGGCTGATGGTCGACGACTGCTACCCGCCCGCCACGCTGCAGATACCCCGCTATGACCTGCGGGCCGAGTTCTGGGTGGAGGGCGTCGGGGACAACTACGGGACCGACACGAACGAGACGGGGACGTACCTGCGCCTGGCCACGGATCAGGTGCGGTTTTACCGGATGGGCGCCCCGGGCAACCTCGCCCATGCCGGTGGCGGCGGCTACAGCGCGGGGTGGCGCAACGCGCCCGCCGAGCCGCTGCCGCTGGAGGAGGTGCCGCCCCCTCGTCTTCTCCGAAGTGATGCGCGACGTCGACCTCTTCGTCGGCGTCGCCAGCGTCGGCAACGACCCCACCTGGTACGACGGCGGCCCGGAAGGGCGCTTCCGCAACTACTGGCACGAGTACTCGTTCGGGGATCTGAGCGCGTCGGCCCGGACCCGCGCCGACGTCCTCTCGCGTCTGCTGCCCCGGCTGAAGATGCAAGGACCGCTGCGCGCTGGAGGGGCGCTTCCTCCTCGTGCGCGGGGACCTGCGCACCTACAAGATCCACCTGGGCAGCGGCAACATCCTGATGGAACCCAATGACCAGTATCTGTGCATCGTGCAGGACAGGGGCCAGGAGGGCGATACCGCCGCCGTGTTCCTGCCGTTCGAGGGGACGCGCGCCTGTCGCTGATCCTGAGCAAGGCGTTCCTGCTGGCCGAAGACGCCAAGATCAAGGACGAGACCATATTGCGGCAGATCCGGCAGCGGTAAGCAGGATGGCCGAGGGCCACGCGCGCCAGACGGCCTGTCTGTCCAACTCGAAACAGATCGGCACGGCGCTGATGATGTACACCCAGGACTACGACGAGAAGAACGTCATCAACGGGTACAATGCACCGGGAGCCTGCGCCCCAGTGGCCGGACCTGCTCCAGCCCTACATCAAGAACGAGCAGGTGTTCGCTTGCCCCAGTTCCCAGTACAGCAGCACCCGGCCCACGGGCCAGTATGTGACCAAACTCGGACTCCGCAGCGCTTACACCCTGAACAAACGTGTACTATAACAACGACACCTTGGGGAGACTCTTCGAGCAGGGCGGAGCGGGTCCGACCTCGCTCGCCGCCATCGAGGACGTGGCCGGAACCGTGTTCTGCGCCGACGGCGGCGATGCCGACGGCAGCACGACCACCAACAACACGCAGATCGTTCAGACCAGCAGTCTCATCGTCGTGCGTCCCGACAACAACCCGCCGATCATACAAAGCAGCCAGGGCGACCTCATCGCTCGGCACAACGCCGGATCGAACGCGACCTTCTTCGATGGGCACGCCAAGTGGTTCAAAATAACGGAGCTGGGCAAGAGGAACGTTGCCGGGAACTATCCCTACTTCACCAAGATTGTCGACTGATGTTTTCTTCGCGCAAGGTGACAGTCGGCACCGTACTCGGTGCCGCGTTCCTGGGGATGATGATCATGGTGCCCTCAAACGTCGTGGAGGCCGCGACAACCGCCTGGAAAGAAGTAGCGCCGGGCGTGTGGTCCGGCCAGGCGGGAGGCCGCGAAGACTACACCCTACTCACCGCCGCAGGCTCTCAGCCCAAGACAGAAGCACTGGGAAAGCTGCCAAGGGCGACGTTTCCGCTCGACCCGCAGGAGATCCGTGTGGGCCAGCGCAAAGGAAAGGTCTATCTGCGCTTTCCGCTCGGCGGGGGCGAGCAGATCTACGGCCTGGGCCTGGACTTCAACGGCGTCCGGCGCAACCAGTCGGTGCAGACGCTGCACGTCGATGCCTGGGGCGGGCGCTCCGGCCGCACCCACGCGCCGGTGCCCTTCTACGTCTCCAGCCGCGGCTACGGGGTCCTGATCAACAGCGCCCGCTACCTCACGTTCTACGTCGGCACGGGGGTGCGCACCGACACGAAGAACCCGCCCGTCGTCTACGATCGCAACGCGGACCGCAAGAACTGGCAGTCCAAACCGGAATCCGACAACATCGAGGTCTATGTCCCGGCGGAAGGCGCGGAGGTCCTGGTCTTCGCCGGGCCGACGCCGATGGACGCGGTCCGGCGCTACAACCTGTACTCGGGCGGCGGCTGCCTGCCGCCCAAGTGGGGGCTGGGCTTCACCCACCGTACGCCGACGCTCTACAACGACGAGCAGATCAGGCAGGAGGTCGCCGAGTTTGAGAAACGCGGCTTCCCGCTCGACTTCATCGGCCTCGAACCCGGCTGGCACGATCACGCCTATCCCTGTTCCTTCGAGTGGGACAAGACGCGGTTTCCCGATCCCAAAGGGCTTGTCCAGGAGCTGCACCAGAAAGGCGTGCGCGTCAACCTGTGGTACAACCCCTATGTCGCGCCGGGTGCGCCGCTGCACGCGAAGCTTCTGCCCCACGCCGGCTCGCACACGGTCTGGAACGGGATTGTGCCCGACTATACCCTCCCGGAAGCGCGGCAGGTCTTCTCCGATCACCTGAGGCAGAAGCAGATCGCGCTCGGCCCGGGCGTGGGTGGGTTCAAGGTCGACGAGGTCGACGGCCACGACCACTGGCTCTGGCCCGATGTGGCCACCTTCCCGTCCGGCCTCGACGCGGAGCAGCTGCGCCAGACCTACGGGCTTTTGCAGCAGCGCCTGACGCTCGACCTGTTCCGGGCGGCGGACCGCCGCACGTACGGCCTGGTGCGCGGCTCCAACGCCGGCGCATCGCCGCTGCCCTACGTCCTGTACAGCGACTCGTACTCCTTCGAGGGCTACATCACGGCGCTGTGCAACTCCGCCTTCTCCGGCATCTTGTGGACGCCGGAGGTGCGCAGCTCGAAATCCGCCGAAGAATGGGTGCGGCGGATACAGGCGGTCTGCTTCTCGCCGATGGCGATGCTCAACGCCTGGGCCAGCGGGACCAAGCCCTGGACCTTTGACGAAGTCACGGAGCCGGTGCGCCAGGTGATGCTCCTGCGCATGCGCCTGCTGCCCTACCTCTACACCACGTTCGCCCAGTACCACTTCCAGGGCACGCCGCCGATACGCCCCATGCCGCTGGTCGAGGGCTTCGCCCATGAGGCACGCCCGGAGCGAGGCAGGCTGGATGATACGCAGAATCCGTATGAGGAGGCGCGCTCTCGGGACGTGAAAGACCAGTTTATGCTGGGCGACTCCCTGCTGGTCGCGCCGATGCCTCCCGGCGAGAAGACCCGGGAAGTGATCCTGCCGAAAGGAAAGTGGTTCGACTTCTACACGGGCGCACTCGTCGGGGAGGGCCAGGTCATCCGCGTCACGCCAGCCCTCGACCGCATCCCCCTGTTCGTCCGCGACGGGGGCATCCTCCCCCTCATCCCGGAGCGTCTGCACGCGCCCAAACCCGGCGAGATCACACCCCTGGAGGTCCGCCATTATGGCGACGCCGAAGGGGAGTTCTTGCTCTACGACGACGACGGCGAAACGTTCGGCTATGAGAACGGCGCCTACAGCTGGACCCGTCTCCAAGCCCGCAAGGACGCCGCGGGACGCTGGCGGGGAGAGGTCGTCCGTGACGACCCGAAAAAAGCGTTCCATTACGGGGTTGATGTTTAGACTACGCGTTTCTTGTTGGTCGGTTGCTTATAGACGGTCGCGAAGCGTTGCGCTTTCTTGATAGGGGCTCCGCAACGGCGCCCCGGCGATTTTCCCGCGTCTGGGGCAGGGCTGCCGCAGTACCCAACTCGGCAATAATTCGTCCGCAGGCACGACGCACCGGAGAAGGCGTGGCCTCCGGCTTGGGGCTGGCCCACGGCGGGCGCACCGCCTCGGTCAACGAGCCAACGAGCGTGATCTGATGGTGCACTGCGCTGACCACACAGCGCTCCAGGCTTCGAACTTCTCGGGCGTGCGCAGGCGCGGCCCCGTCCAAAGCAGTTCTTGTTTATCGAAGCGATAACTGTGCTCAATACAATAGCGAAGACGATACAGGCTCGGGATCTGACACGAAGGCGGCATGTCTGCACCTTGCCAGATCAGCCAGAGCACGCCCGGATCGCGCTTTTACCGGCCCGCGCCCCGGGGCGGTGATGCGCAACAAGCTGAGCAGGGCGTCGCGACGGCTCTTAAAGTGCAGGTCGTGCCAGCAGGTCACTTCCAGGGCTTGGCTCTGCTCGTCGGCGCCACTGCACTGCTCATCGGGTGTACCGTGGGTGGACGGGTCGCCCAGGACAAACAGGGCACCCTCTTTGCGGGGCCGGCCACGCTTGCCCGTTTTCGGGGGCGCTGCCCGGTAAAGCGTGCGGTTCTTGGCGATGCGCAGGAGTTTGCCAAGAGGGATCTTATGCACCAGGGACACAAAAGTGACGTTGCCGAACCCGCCGTCCAAGGCCACCAGGGTTCCCTTGGGCAGCAGCGGTGCCAACTCACTCAGTTGCTGTGCCACCACCTGGCCTACCGTTTGCTCGCTTTTGATGCGCCGGTTGGAGAGGATCGTCGTCCAACTGCTGGGCTGCTCGGGCAGAGCGGCGATGGTAGCAAAGTGCCAACCCGGCAGCACGGGCTTGGCTTCTTTGGGCAGGTTGGGCACGTGGACATAGGTGCGATCTCTGGCCGTGGGGGACTCGGGCCGGACAATGGGGCTGGCATCGGCGGCCAGAACTAAGCGTTTGCCGGGCCGGGTCTGTGGTATGGCCGTGACGAAGAGCTTGTGCAGTGCCTGTTGGTCGATCCTGGCGTCATCAAAGCCTCGTAAAGGCTGGGCGGCGCGCGCAAAGAACGGCGAGAGCGACGGCTCCGGGAAAGAGCGGGCGTGGATCTGGGTAAGCAAGGCATCACAGGTGTTCATCAAGGCATCCCGGGCACGGGTGAAGCAGCCATAGAGACTCTTCCGAAAGTCGGTGAGTCGGCCATAGTCATGATACAATCCATCCAGGGGCAGTCCTTCTTTTGGTTTGGTCACCAGAAGTCTACCCCGGGGAGGCAGCAAGCCCTCGGGCTTGCTTGCCTCCTTCTGAGTTTTTAGTCTAAACGTCAAACGGGGATATCTCGTGGCAATTTCAAACCCGATGAAAGGACATCTGGCAATCAACGCACACACTCTCCGTCCCGATCCGCCGCGAAGCGCGGTGCCTTCACGCTGATCGAGCTGCTCGTCGTGATCGCCATCATAGCGATCCTCGCCGCCATCCTTTTTCCCGTGTTCGCACAGGCGCGGGAGAAGGCACGGCAGACCAATTGCCTCTCTAACACCAAGCAGGTGGGCATCGCGCTGATCCGGATCGGAGCAATCTCTTCGAGCAGTCGCACGGCGAAGGCATGGAGATCATCTCCCTGAAGTCCAACAGCAACATCGTGCGCAACAACACGATCCGCTTGATGGCCGGCGAGTATTTCCTGGAACTCGTGCAGGGGGCCACGGTGAGTTCCGATCCGGTTCCCCCGGGCGTCACCACGGGGACCCTGCATTTGTCGTCACGCGAGGACGGAATTTTCCGCGTGGCCGGCCGGCATAGCCTGGCGGTCAATGCCGCCGGAGCCGAGTCGTTCAAAGGAGTGCCGAGCCCATTTGGCCCCTCACCGCAGACGATGTCGGGCCGGTCTGGATGAAAGGCAGAGGGCGCAGCAATGACGAGGCCGGCACAAAGGCATCGGATCATTAACGACATCCTGGTCTATTTCGCAGCGGCCATGCTTTTCTTTCTCCGACCGGGCAGTATGGCCATGGGAGCGGATTCCTTTATGGCGAACGAGCAATCGCATAAACTGTGGTACGATAAGCCCGCGAGCAAATGGGTCGAGGCCCTGCCGCTCGGCAACGGGCGGCTCGGGGCGATGGTCCACGGCGGGGTGGAAGAGGAGCTGATCAGCCTCAATGACGACACGCTCCATTCAGGCGAGCCCGGCCAGCGCGACCTTCCCCTGGATATCACCAAAGACTTCGAGCAGGTCGTCGTGTGGCTGCGCGAGGGCAAGTACGCCGAGGCGGACCAGTATGCGACGCGGCGCTGGCTCGGCAGGGCGCAGCACTGCTATCAGCCGCTCGGCGGCCTGCACCTCCTCTTCCCCGATGGGGGCCCGGTTACCGCCTATCGCCGTGAGCTGGACATCACCACGGCCGTAGCCCGGACCGCCTACGCGCAGGACGGCGTGACCTACACGCGTGAGTACTTCGCCAGCTTCCCCGACAAGGTGATCGTGATGCGGCTGACGGCCAGCAAGGAGGGGGCGATCCGCCTGACGGCGAAGCTCGGTTCTATCCACCCGACCGCCCGGACGGCTGCCGAAGGCGGGGACACACTGGTCATGAAAGGGCAGGTCCCGGGCTTCGTAGTGCGGCGCGAGCTGAACTGGCTCGAAGAGCGTGGCGAACAGTGGAAGTATCCCGAGATCTTCGACAAGGCGGGCAAGCGCCGCCCCGGCGCGGCGCAGGTGCTCTATGCCGAGCAGCCGGGCGGCCTGGGTACGTTCTTCGAGACGCGCCTGCGCATCCAGGCGACGGGGGGCTCGGTGAACGCTGGCGACGGAGGCATTACCGTCGAGAACGCAGACGAAGTCGTGCTGCTGCTCGCCAGCGGCTCCAGCTACAACGGCTTTGAAAAGAGCCCGAGTCGCGAGGGCGCCGACCCATCGGCCCAGGCCAAAGCGGCGCTCGAAGCGGCCTCGGGCAAGACCTATGACCAGCTGCGCGACGCCCATATCCAGGACTATCGCTCGCTGTTCGACCAGGTGACCCTCGATCTGGGCAGACCCACCGCGCAAAGCGCGCTCGCGACCGATCAGCGCATCGCCAAGTACGCCGGCGGGGGCGACGAGGCGCTGGCCGGGCTCTACTTCCAGTTCGGCCGGTATCTGATGATCGCCGGGTCGCGGCCCGGCACGCAGCCGCTGAACCTGCAGGGCATCTGGAACACCGAGGTCATTCCTCCCTGGGCGAGCGCCTATACGACCAACATCAACGCGGAGATGAATTACTGGCCCACCGAGGTGACCAACCTCTCGGAGTGCCATGAGCCTCTCCTGCGCATGATCGGGGAGCTGGCGGTCAGCGGCAGCAAGGTCGCCCGCCAGATGTACGGGCGTCCGGGGTGGGTGGTGCACCACAACACCACCCTCTGGCGCGATGCCCAGCCGGTGGACCTGACGGCCGGGGTGGCCTTCTGGCCGATGGCGAGCGGCTGGTTCTGCCAGCACCTGTGGGAGCACTACCTTTTCATCGGCGACCGGGAGTTCCTGCGGGAGAAGGCCTACCCGATCATGAAGTCCGCCGCCGAGTTCTACCTCGCCTGGCTGGTGGACAACGGCAAAGGGCAGCTGGTGACGCCCGTGGGCAACTCGCCGGAGAACAAGTTCCGCTACACCGACAGCGCGGGCCAGACGCAGACCGGTCAGCTTTGCATGGGGCCGACGATGGATAGGGCCATCATCCGCGAGCTGTTCACGAACTGCATGGAGGCTTCTGAGGCGCTCGGCGCCGACGAGCCGTTCCGGCAGAGGCTCAAAGAGACGCGGGCAAAGCTCCTGCCCTATCAGATCGGCAGCAAAGGCCAGCTCCAGGAGTGGCCGCAGGACTTCGAGGAGGCGGACCCCAAGCACCGGCACCTCTCGCACCTCTATGCGCTGCACCCGGGCAACCAGATCACGCGCCGCGGCACGCCGGGACTGTTCGAGGCGGCCCGCCGCACGCTGGAGCTGCGGGGCGACGAGGCCACCGGCTGGTCCATGGGCTGGAAGATCAACTTCCGGGCCCGCATGGAGGACGGCGACCACGCCCACAAGCTGATCCGGAACTTGCTGCAGTTGGTGGGCGGCACCGAAGTCAGTGTTGCCAAAGGCGGCGGCACCTACCCGAACCTCTTCGACGCCCACCCGCCGTTTCAGATCGACGGGAACTTCGGCGCGACCGCGGGCATCGCCGAGATGCTGCTGCAGAGCCATGCGGGCGAGATCCACCTGCTGCCCGCGCTGCCGTCGGCATGGCCGGACGGGCGGGTGACGGGCCTGCGCGCCCGCGGCGGCTTCGAGGTGGATATCGCCTGGAAGGACGGCACGCTTGTCGAGGCGACCCTGCGCTCGCTGTCGGGCCGCCCCTGCAAGGTGCGCTACGGCGACCGGGTAACCGACCTCACGACCCAGGCCGGGGCGAGCTATCGCCTGGCCGCCGACCTCAAACCGCAGACCGATGAAATACCCGGTGACGTCGCCGCTGCCCGCCCTGCGGCGCAGAGCAGCCCTGCGGCGCAGCGGGACGCCGACGACGCTCTGCTTGTTTGCCATCGGCGAGGCGCTCGGCGGGCGCTGAGCCAAGGATGAAGAAGGGAGACAAGGATGAAGCAAACATTCCGTCTGATGGCCGTGCTGCTTTGCGTCTGTGGATGCCCGGCCCTTGCCGCGGAGCGTCGGGTTTCCTCGGCGGCGGATATCGCGCGTGTGGCGGGAGAGCTCCGTGCGGGGGACGTGCTGCTCATGGCCGATGGCGTCTGGAAGGACCAGATAATTGCCTTCCGGGGCAAGGGACAGCGGAGAAGCCGATCACGCTCCGCGCGCAAACGCCGGGGAAGGTCGTCCTGACCGGCGCGTCCACGGTCACGATCGACGGAGAATTCCTCGTCGTCAGCGGACTGTGCTTGAAGGATGGGCGGGCGGCGGGCAAAGACGGCGTGGCGATCAAAGGACGCCACTGCCGCCTGACCGACTCCGCGGTTATCGACAGCGCCTACAAGTTCGATGTTCACCTGTCAGGCACGGAGAACCGCCTGGACCACTGCTACCTGGCCGGCAAGACCAGCGAGTCCCCACCGTTCAGATCGAGGTGGAGGACAAGCCCAACCATCACCGCATCGATCACAACCACTTCGGGCCGCGTCCCTCGCTCGGCCGCAACGGCGGAGAGACGTTGCGCGTCGGGTACAGCGGCCAATCGATGCGAAACTCGCGCACGCTGGTCGAGCACAACCTTTTCGACCGGTGCGACGGGGAACTGGAGATCATCTCCAGCAAGTCCTGCGAGAACATCTACCGCTTCAACACGTTCCTGGACTGCGCCGGGATGCTCACGCTCCGCCACGGCAACCGCTGCCGCGTGGAGGGCAACTTCTTCCTGGGGCATCACAAGAAGGGGTCGGGCGGGATCCGCGTCATCGGCGAGGATCACACGATCATCAATAACTACATCGAGGGCGTTGACAGGGGCGGATTCTGGGTGACGGCGGGCATACCCAACTCGCCGCTGAGCGGTTATTTCCAGGCACGCAACGCCCTGATCGCGTTCAACACCGTCGTCGATTCCAGGGGACCGTACGTCGATCTGGACGCGGGCTTCGGAAGCTCCGGCCGGAGTCTGCGCCCGGAAAACATCACTATTGCAAACAACCTCTTCTCGGCGCCCAAAAACGGGATGTTGCTGAAGGGCGTCGAGGGCAACGGTTTCCAGTGGATGGGGAACCTGGCGGCCGCGCCTGCAATAACCGACCACAAGGGCATCCGGATGGTCGACCCGAAGCTGGAGCGAGCAAAGGACGGCCTGTGGCGGCCGGCCGCGGACAGCCCGGCGCGCGGGGCTGCCAAGGGGGATTTTCCGGCTATCAAGACCGACATTGACGGGCAGGCGAGAAAGCGGCGATCGGACGTGGGAAGCGATCAGGTCTCGGATGGCCCGGTCACGAATCGCCCGCTGACGGCCGCCGATGTCGGGCCATCGTGGATGGACCGGAGCAGGTCCTCCACGGAAGGGAGCCGTTAACGTCAATGGTGCGTATCACGGGATCCGAATCCCTCTCCGGCGGAACCACGATCTCCAGTCCGGACGGGCGCGTGCGCTTCGAAGTCATCCCCCACGGGGCGCGGCTGGACTATGCCGTAACGTTCCGGGGCAAACCGGTGATCAAAACATCCCCGATGGGCATCACCGTGGACGGCGTCAGCCTCACCGAGGGCGTCGATATCGGCCGCGTGGAGCCGTACCGCGTGGAAGAGACCTACCCCTGGCGCGGCGTCCACGCCCGGGCCGTCAGCCACCATAACGGCACCCGGATCTCCCTCAAGCACGGCGGGAGTAACACCGCCTACGAGCTCGACGTCCGGGCTGCCAACGACGGCGTCGCTTTCCGGTTTGTCATCCCCGGCGAAGGCCAGCGGGTGCCGGACGAATCCACGACCTTCACGTTCCCTGCCGGCAGCACGGTCTGGTATCACGGCCTGCGGGGCCACTATGAGGGCGAGTACGAGAAGAAGGACATCGCCGACGTCCCGGCCGACGCGTGGGCGGCGCCTCCCCTCACGGCCAAGCTGCCGGGCGGCTCCGGCTACGCCTCGATCACCGAAGCGGCGCTGATGAACTACAGCGGCATGGCGCTTCAGGCCGATGGCCGGCGGGGCTTCGGCGCCCGGCTGGGGCACAGGCACCCCGTCTCGTACCCGTTCGAGCTGCGGTACGGAGCCGAAGAGGCTAAGCGATTGGCCCGGCCGGCTGCGGTCACCGGGACCATCTCGACCCCCTGGCGCCTCGTGATGATCGGGGCCGATCTGGGCGCGCTCGTGAACAGCGACATGGTTCCTAACCTTTGCCCGCCGCCCGACCCGGCCCTCTTCCCCGAAGGTCTGGCCACCGAATGGGTCAGGCCCGGGCGCGCCGTCTGGCAGTACCTGGACGGCAGGGAGAGGACGCTCGACGAGATGAAGGAGTTCTGCCGGCTCGCCGGCGAGCTGGGGTTCGAACACAACGTCATCGAAGGGTTCTGGCGGAACTGGACCGATGCCGAGATCAGGGGCCTCGTGGAGTACGGCAGGCAACAGAACGTCGGCATCTGGCTGTGGAAGCACTCCAAGGAGCTGCATGATCCGGAAGCCCGCCGCCCGTTTTTCGAGCGATGCCGCGACCTGGGCATCGCCGGCGTCAAGATCGACTTCTTTGACCATGAAGCCAAGGAGGTCATCGATCTTTATCAGGCGATCCTCAAGGAGACGGCCGAATACAGGCTGATGGTGAACTTCCACGGGAGCAACAAGCCGACGGGCGAGGCCCGGACCTGGCCGAACGAGCTGACCCGCGAGGCGGTGCGCGGCATGGAGGCCAGCAAGCTGCAGGAACGTGCCCGGCACGACGTCATCCTGCCCTTCACGCGGCTGCTGACCGGCCACGCCGATTACACGCCCGTGCACTTCGGTGAGCGGCGCGCCGACACGTCCTGGGCGCACCAGGTCGCCAGCGCGGCGATCCTCCTCTCGCCCCTGCTCACCTATGCCGCAAACCCGAGAAACATCCTGGCCAACCCCTGCGCCCCGATGATCAAGAGCATCCCGGCCGTCTGGGAGGAAACCATCGTCCTGCCGGTCTCCGAGATCGGCGAGATCGCCGCGTTCGCCCGGCGCCGTGGCGACACCTGGTTCCTGGCCGTCATGAACGGCCCGTCCGCCAGGACCATCCAGGTTCCCCTTTCGTTCCTGGGTGAGGGCGAGTACCGCGCGCTGCTCGTCCGCGATCGCAAAGACGATCCCGCCGCGGTGCAGCTCGAAGAGGCGACTCTGGACCGCGCCGGTTGGCTCACCGTCGATCTGCGCGACGGCGGCGGTTTCATCACCCGCTTTTCGAGGTAACGGCTATGGACATGCCTCTACTCGCTGGTCTGACGCTCGCAGTCGCGGCGCTACTCTCGTGGTCTGCCCTCGCCGCTGCGGACGGCGGCGACGTGCCGTCCGTGGATCACCGGAGTCTCGTATCCCGCGCGGACATTACCTACGACAAGCCGGTGGAGCACAGCGAGGCGGGCTTGCCCGTCGGCAACGGGCGCATGGGGAGCCTGGTCTGGACCACGCCGGAAGCGCTGCGGTTCCAGATTAACCGCGTCGATGTGTTCGCGGACAACAAGGACACACAAAGTTTTCCGCGGGCGAACACCGACTACGCCAGCGGCTGCGGCTATGTGGATATCCACCTGGTGGACTTCGGCGACGACGTCTTCGCCGGCGACGCCTTCCGGCAGCATCTTTCCTTGTATGACGGGGTGATGACCGCCCGGGGTAAGGAGGTGACGGCCCGCGTGCTGGCGTGGCACGCGCGCGACGTCATGGCCGTCGAGATAGACGATCAGCGGAGCCAGCCTGCGCCCGTGAGCGTTGACCTGCGCATGCTGCGGTATGCGATGCAGTATGTCGCCCGCAGGAACTACGAACTGTCAAGCCGGCACGCCGTAATGGTGCAGACGGGCGGCCATACGGCCACGTCCCGGCTGGACATCCGCGACGGGCGGATCCTTCTGACGCAGGAGTTCCGTGAAGGCGAGTATTATAACGCCTCGGCCGTGGCCATCGGCATCGTCGGACGGGAGACAAAGGCGCGGTACGCCAACGAGTCGACCGTCCGGCTGTCGGCGGCGCCCAGACAAGGACAGTTCACGATCCTGATCGCCAGCGCCGCGAGCTTCGCTCCGCAGCAGGACGTGGCCGCGTTGGCGCTGAAGGAGCTGGACGCGGCCAAGGAGTTCAACGAACTGCTGGCCGACAATCAGGGTTGGTGGCACGACTTCTGGTCCCGGGGCTTCGTGCACCTCCGTAGCGACGACGGCGTGGCCGACTACGTCGAGCAGAACTACACCTACTTCCTCTATGTCATGGCCTCGTGCTCGCGCGGCGCCTATCCGCCACGCTTCGGCGGCATGCTCTGGTACACGACCGGCGACATGCGGCAGTGGGGAACGCAGCAGTGGTGGGCGAACCTGAGCTGTTATTACAACGGCCTGGCGCCGGCGAACCGGCTCGAGCTGATGGACCCGATGTTCGCGATGTACAGCGGGATGTACGAATCGTGCGCGCTGGCCGCGCGCCAGCAGTGGGGGAGCCAAGGGATCTAGATCCCGGAGACCGTATCCCGAACCAGCTCCGCTGCCTCGCGCCGGAGAGGGACTTCTGCGACTGGACCGGCAGCGGGAAGGCGGGCGTACTGCCCAACCGGCTGACGCTGCGGGAAGGGCCCGGGGCAATCGAGTGTGAGCGGCTGGGCCGGGCGACCGAAGCCCTGCATGCGGCGCTGCTTCAGAGCGCTCCCCCGGCGCCGGGCACGGATCCGGTCATCCACGTCTTCCCGGCGTGGCGCAGGGAGTGGGATGCCACCTACACGCTGCTGGCCCGCGGGGCGTTCCTGGTCAGCGCTTCGATGAATAAGGGGCAGATCGCGCCGGTAAAAATCTACTCCCAGGTCGGCGGCGAGTGCCGCCTGCGCAATCCATGGCCGGACACGGAGCTTACGCTCCATCGCAACGGGAAGAAAGCCGAGGAGCTTGCGGGATCAGTGCTGAGGTGTTCGAAGGCGGACGGCGAGACCATCCTCGTTGTTCCCGAAAGCACGACGTCCGCCAAGGAGGAAGATTCCTAAATGAGAATTTTGCATCTGGGTTTCGTTGTTTTCTTTGCCGTGGTGTGCTGCCGGAGCATCGCCGCCGCTTCCGGGGCGGAGTCCACGACATGGCGGCAGTTTGTCGAGGCCAAGAAAAACGGCGCCGAGCCGATCCTGCCCGACTTCTCCTACGCCGGCTATCACGGCGGCGTCGATGCCATTCCGGACATCAAGGGTCCGCTCTTTGACGTGACGAAGTACGGCGCCAAAGGCGACGGCAAGGCCGATGATCAGGAGGCGATCCAGAAAGCCATCGACGCCGCCGAGGCGGCGGGCGGCGGGGTCGTGTTCTTCCCGCCGGGGACCTACCGGGTCAACGCCGATGTGAAGCATCGCCGTCCTCTGCGGGTGCGCAAAGGAAACATCGTATTGCGCGGCAGCGGGGC
Source organism: Armatimonadaceae bacterium (assembly GCA_030446525.1). The sequence continues at coordinate 6,340 of JAUJNC010000022.1, read as the reverse complement.
CACGAAGGGCGGGACAGTCCTTTTCATCGACGAACCTACGGTGAAAGTTAAGTCCGGTGATGCGGAAGGCGGCGAGGCAGAGCCGGGCTGGATGGTGCAGATCCAGCCCGAGCCGGCGGGGTCCGACGAGCGGCTGGCGACGGTGACGGGAGACTGCCCGCGCGAGGGGTTCTCGTTCACGGTAGACGACGCCTCGAAGATCAAGCCCGGCATGTGGGTGACCCTGAACGTCAGGGGCACGGCGATCGTACCCGACGTCATCGCGCCCTATAAGGTCTCCGACATGCCGAAGGAGTGGACGCGCATCCATAGCGGCGGCCTGTACTTCAAGGAAAACCACCTGGTCAAGGCGGTGGAGGGCAGCCGGGTAACGCTGCGCGAGCCGGTGAAGACCGCGGTGAAGGCCCGGCACGGCTGGTATCTGGCGGCGTACCCCCCTATCGCCGAGGTCGGCGTGGAAGACCTCTGCTTTATGGGCGCCTGGCTGGGCAAGTTCATCCACCACCGCAGCTACATGGACGACAATGGCTGGAGCGCTCTGAAGATGCAGAACGTGGTGGACTCTTGGGTGCGGCGCTGCGCGTTCATCAACCTCAACGAACACATGGGCTTCGACTCGTGCGACTACACGTCGGTACTCCAGAACGTGCTGGCCGGCACCATGGGGCATGTCTCCATCGGCACGCCCAGGCGCTGCACGGGCATGCTCTTCGGGCTGGCGCTCGACCGGATGGAGCAGCAGACCAAGGACACCACGCACGGCGTCGGCGCGGCCGGGAGCGCCGTGGGGAACGTCTACTGGCGCTACACCATGCAGCCCGACCAGTCCTTCGACATGCACGGCAACTTCCCGTACGCCACCCTCTTCGACTCGGTGGGGGATGCGCGGCCATCCCGTCCACGTCGACGAAAAGCAAGTTGCCGCCAACGAATCGCCCGGCAAGGCGGTCGAGCCGGAATCGCTCTTCGAGGCGCAGCTGGCGCTGCGCTTTGGGGGGAAACTCCCCGCCTGGGTCGAAAAGGCCAAGCAGGACTGGGCCGCCATGCAGAAGAACCTGCCGGAGTTCCCGCGCGGCGGGGACAACACGCCCTGGGTGGCCCGCAAGCGGCTGGAAACGATCCAGTGGATTCTGGACACGCCCATGCGCAAAGAACTCTACGACAACGAAAACCCGCGTGAGGCGCTGCTGAAGCAATGGCCGACCAGCGACGGCAAGCCGTGGGTGGCGCGGGCCGGACCAACGGGTTCCACGGCGGCGGCAAGCGGTCGATAGCGGCTCCATCGGCAGCCGGGAAAGAGGAAGAGAGTGCGGCAGTTGCTTTGGGGAGGAATCGGTATCATGACAACCCTGCTCTGCGGAGGCGCCTGCGCGCAGGACGGCGCTGTTCACAGCAAGCTGGTCTATCCGGGGAAGGAGGGGAAGCTGGTCTACAAGCCGTACACCGAGAAAGGCGACACGATCCCCGACTTCTCCCACTGCGGCTACGGGGGCGGCGGGGCGCCGATACCCGGCGTTCCGGCGAAGGTCACCCTGGCCCCGAAGGAAGATTCCCGCGACGACCGGGCCCGGATCCAGGCGGGCATCGATCAGGTCGCGAAGCTGGCGATCGACGGCGCCGGCTTCCACGGCGCCGTCCTGCTGAAGAAGGGACGGTACCGTTTGAGCGGCCCGCTCAAGATCACGGCGGGCGGCGTGGTGCTCCGCGGCGAAGGCGACGGCGAGAAGGACACCGTCCTGGTGGCGACCGGCAAGTCCGATCACCGTCTGATCGAGGTGGGGGGCGCCTCGGGCCCTCAGCCCGTGAAAGGCGCCGCCCGGAAGATCACCGACGCGTACGTGCCCGTGGGCGCGCGGAGCTTCACCGTCGCTGACGGGCACGGCTTCAAGGCCGGCGACACGGTCCTGGTCCGGCGCTTCGGCAACGCCGCCTGGATCCGCGCGATCGGCATGGACCGGATCACGCCCCGCCCGTCCGACCCGAAAGGCACGAAACAGTGGCAGCCCTTCCCCCTGGACTTCGACCGCGTGATCACGGCCGTCGACGGCAACCGGGTGACCCTGGACGCCCCGATCACCTGCGCGATCGAGGCGCCGTGGGGCGGCGGGGAGGTCCAGCCCTACACCGATCCCGGGCGCATCGGGCGCGTCGGCGTGGAGAACCTGCGGGCTATCTCCGAATTCGACCGGAGCAAGACGGCGACACAGAAGGACCAGAAGTATTTCAGCGACGAGGACCACGCCAGCTATCTCGTCGGCTTCGAAAACGTCAAAAATGGCTGGGCGCGCCGGGTCACGGCGGTCCACTTCGCGCACGGCGTCGCGTCCTTCGGCCGGGGCGCCAAATGGATAACGGTCGAGGACGCCGCGGCGCTCGACCCGGTGTCGGTGATCACCGGCGGTCGGCGGTACCCGTATAACATCGCCGGGCAGCTCATCCTGGTGCAGCGATGCCATGCGCGGGGCGCCCGCCATGCTTTTGCCGTCGGCTCACGCGTGCCGGGCCCGAACGTCTTTCTCGACTGCCGGTCCGAGCAGGACTACGCCACCAGCGAGCCGCACCACCGCTGGTCGGTGGGCGGCCTGTACGACAACGTGAGCGCCCCGGTGGCGATCCAGGACCGCCAGTGGATGGGCAGCGGCCACGGGTGGGCCGGCGCCAACTACGTGGTCTGGAACGGCGAGGGCAGCCTGGTCTGCCAGAAGCCGCCGACGGCCCAGAACTTCGCCATCGGCTTCGTGGGGACGAAGGGCAAGGGGGCCTTCGCGCGGCCCGACGGCCATTGGGAATCGCCGGGGCGCCACGTCGCGCCGCCGAGCCTGTACCGCAAGCAACTGGAAGGCCGGCTGGGCAGGAGGGGGCTACATCGTTCGCCCTGAGGTGACTACGCCCGGCTTTATTGAGCGGGTCCTTGCTGTATCTTCCACAGCTCGAATACGCGGCCCAGCGCCGGATTCCTGCGGAAGCGCACGCGGTCCCCGGGCGCGATGTCTACGGTCCCCAGCGGCAGCGCCTTGATGGCGTTAACGCCCCGGGGCGTGTGCAGCGGCGCGGAAAGGTCGATCACGTTGCGCTTGCCCTCCTCGTTGGTAAAAACGAACGGCATCGCGAAGGGCGTAAGCTGCCCGAACTCGCGTACGGTCCCCTCTGCCATTTCGTACACAGCAGTCACCCGCGCGGCAGTGCCGTCCTCACCCAGGAGCGCCTCGATGTGGTCGCCGTGCTGGAGGTCTTCCAGGGAAGCGACGGCAAACTCCTTACCGGGTTCGCCGCGTCGAATCACGGTCTTCGTGCCGGTGGGGATAAGCACCCGACTGGCGCCGTCGTCCGCCGCAACCAGGAGGCCCACGGACGAGCCCGCGGCACGCCCCCGGAATACGCCTGTAATGATGCGCCGGGTCGGGCGGGATGCGGCCGCCGCTACGGCAGGGAACTCCAGCGTACCACTCTTATCCGCCGTTCGTTTCAACCCCCCCGATTCTTTTCTCGCGGGGCGGACCGTCCATTCGCCACCCCGATTGCTGATCCCGTATACCGCCCCCGGCGCCAGGTCGCGCACACGGACCGTTACCTTGCTCCCCTGCCCGGCGTGCAGCACAAGGCGAATCTCCTCCTTGCCAACCGCCTGAAGCGTGCAGGTGACCGGCTCGGCCGTGTCGATGCCGACGGGATGGGGAGCGAGCCATCCGCTTTCCTGGACGTGGTAGGCAGCGGGCAGAAGGACGCTCAGGCCCTGATTAGCCAGGCGATAGGCCTCCGCATAGGCGCCGCGCGCGCAGGCATCCCGCGCCGATGCAAGGCGTGGCGACGGGCGTTTGCCGCCCTGCCGGGCCAGGTCCGTGATCGCCCGTTCGGCGTCGCCCCGCCAGCTCACCGCCAGGTTCTGGCGGCGCACGGTCGCCAGGGACTCGTCCTGCGGCGGCAGGCCCCGCATCATTGCGGCAGGCCACGGGGTGGTAAAGCGCACGTGGCGCACCGAGCACCAGCTGAGAACCTCCGACGGCAGGCCCGGCGCGTTCATCTCGATCCGCACGTATACGGTGCGCTTGCCGGCAGCCTGGGCACCGAGATCAATGCGGCCTGGCGGGCCGAAATGGCCGGTGTCGGAATAGCGCGCCACCTCCCGCATCTGCGCCGCATCCTCACTCCGGCCCGCCAGAACCCGCACAAGGACCCCGGGGTCCTTTTTCCCGGAAACAAAGGCGCGTCCGGTCAACTCCAGGAAGAGGCCGGTATCGAACACCCCGTGCCGGGCCTGCAGTCGGTACGTCAGGAAGCCGGGGCGGGCGCCGGACGCCGGAAACGCCGCGACGGCGGCCGTGTTGCCGATCTGGCCGGTCTGCACGCCGCCATAAGCGACGACCTGCGACTTCCACCCACCCTCGGTAAAGCGGGTCTCCAGAAGCACGGGCTGGTACACATACGCCGGGAACGGCTGCGCCAGGTCGCGGATCTCTGACGCGGCGACATCCATCTTTTCCAGCGGGTAGTTGTAGAGCGCATAGTAGCGCTGCGCCAGCGCATAGCCGGGCCGCACACCCTGCATCTTTGCCGGATTGTCGCCGGCCTCGGCATTGACGGCGGCATTGCGCCCGAGCGCGATCTGGTGCAGGACCGCTTCCCGCTCCGGGACGGTGTCGCCATTCCACTCGCCACCGACACGCGCGCTGCGCGGGGCCGCCGTCTCCCACAGGGGGTAGGCGCTGCTCAGCATCGGGTACTGGATGTCCGCATCGGACACCATCGCTTGCGTGTACATGTTGTTGGCGAGCAGGTCGCCGGGAAGGGATACCTTCGACCCTCGGACGATCACGGCGTCCCTGCCCAGGCCCTTTGCCGCGGCGCCGGCTATCCTCTCATTGTAGTCGAGCAGATTGCGGAACAGCCAGAAACGCTCCCTGGCGCCGAGACCATCGGCGGGATCGAGGGTTACCCCGTCCCGCCGCGCCGCCGCGACCGCATAGGGGTTGAAGTCCGCCAGCAGCAGGTCGCCGCCCAGACCGGCGTTGCCGCTCGCCCAGTACACGGGTTCATTGTCCAGGTTGATCGCCAGAACAAGATCCTGCCTGCCCGCCGCCCGCAGATCCCGGTAGCGCCGCCGCAGGTAGGCGAGGGATTCGCCGAGACGGCGCGCTTTGAAAGCAAGCAGGTCCGGATGGTTCACCGTGAGCCAAGGGGTATTCGACCACTGGTTCGGCACGGAAAGCTGGTATTTTCCCTGCGTGGCGTTATGGACCACCTGCTGATAGGCGACATCGGACCAGAAACCTCCTTTTCCGTCCAGGCCGCCAGGCGTATTCGCCCACCAGGTGTCAAAGCCCAGCTGCACCGGCATGCCCGTCTCCTGCGCCAGATGCAGCGCGTAGTCGATGCGGGCCTCGGTATCGCGCGCATTCAGGAAGGCGTACGCAACAAAGGCGGTAAACGCCGGCCGAACATGGGGATGAAGGCCCAGAGACTCCTTGATACGGCGCAGATTGGCCAGATCCGCCGCGCGATCGGAGAAGGTGATCCGGACCGTGGGAGCCAGGTAATAGGGCACTTCGAGCTGGTTGTGCTGAAAATACTTGCCGAAGTCGCTGAAGACCCACATGCGGCTGATCGAAAAGGGCGTCTCGCTCTGATTGACCAGCCTGACCGTCACATGCTCCTTGCCCGTAGGCGGTACCTGCACAAAGTAATGGATGAGACCGGCGCCACTGCCCTGCCAGGTCCGCAGGTATACCTTCTTCCCGTCCACCAGGACCAGGTAGCCACGAACGTCGCGGTCCCGCCCATAAACCTCCTCCACCTCCACCGTGGTCGTTTCCCGCGGGTCCACTTTGACCCGGTACGCGATCCAGCTTCCCGTACCCCGGACCGTGCGCGCTGCGCGCCGGATGTCGTGCCCGCCGACCCGATCGCCGGTGACCCGCTTCGTCACCGCGCCGCCGGAAGCAAAATGGTGCGATCGTTCCTCGGCGGGGTTTGCACAGTCGAAGCTGTCGGTAAGTCTGCCGCCCGCGGACGACGCCGGAACGGCCGGCGTCGCCTGACCTTTCCTGTCACGTCCGCCATCGGCGCGGAGCTGCGCGGCCACAGGGAGCAGGGCAAGGACGGCAAGGATCGGAACAGGGCGGAGGACGGCTCTCATGGCGTTGTCTCACCGGCGATCGGCGGGGCATCCTTCTCCAAACGCAGCCGCCGGCGCACCTCGCGCGTACCAGCGGCAAGGTCCGCAACGGGCGCCTGGTTTTCGGAAGTGGGGGTTTGTTACGTGCACCGTGGAAGGGGCTCTTCCCCACAAACGCAGTGACCCAAACCCCCACACACACTGGGTGTCTGGGGGGCGACCCCCCAC
>JAUJNC010000372.1 GCA_030446525.1 Armatimonadaceae bacterium | reverse complement strand
AACACCTACCCCAGCCTGATCGGGCTGGAAGCGAGCCGGGCCGCCGCGGGCCAGCAGTTGGAGGCCGCGATCCACGCCCTGCGCGGCCTCGGCCCGCGGGCGGACGGGCTGCGAAACCGTGCCAAGTTCGTGGTGGATCGGGATCGCTGAGCGGGCTGGGATAAGACACCAGAACCGGGCAGTGGTTCAAGTTGAACATGCCCGCCCGGAATTCCGGTTGACACGCCATCGCCCTGCATGAGCAGGAAGGTAACATACGCGCTCATGGTCCGCCGCCTGTTCGCGATCCTGTCAGTCCTGTCGCTGCTGCTGTGCGCGGGTGTGTGCGTGCTGTGGGTGCGGGGCTACCGGACGACCGACCTCGTCACCTGGAACACGGGCGGCGGGTACGGGGAGCTGGCGTCGTACCGGGGCGCGTTCTGTCGGGCTTGGCACGCCTACGGCCGTGCTGTGAGGCATAGCCCGCACGCCGAGATTCGGGTTAACGCGAACGACGCGTAGACGCCGCGCTACGACCGGACGGTGCTGACGCGCGGCCCCTTGGGAATCGAGACGGGCTCATTCCCGCATACCCCGCCGGCGCGGGGCGAGGAGCCGCCACGAACGTTTCGCGTGTCGGTCGTCCCGGCTTGGCTGGTGGCGGCCGGGGCCGCGGTCATGCCCGCGGCATGGCTCGTGCTGCCCCGCCGGCCGCGCGCCCGGTGGGCGGGGAAAGCGGGCGCACCGGCCCGGCACCGGCTGCGAACCGCCACGACCGTCTGTTCGGCGGTCGTATGCGCCGCCGTCGGTGTGTTCTGGGTCCGCGGCCTGTGCTGGTACGATGAGTGGCTGACCTGGCGTGGCCCGTATACGCTGAGCGTGGGCTCGGCGCTGCGGCAGAGCGCGTTTTACTTGTCGGCTGTGCGCGAGGACGATGACGGCCCTCCCCGGCGCGACCTTGAGGACTTCAGCGCTACAAGGTACTGGACGCCGCCCTCGGTTCGGGATCACAACCCGCCGGAGCGGATACTGTTCCCCTGGTTCCGGCGCAAGCCGATCGAATCGACGCCCGGCGCGGGGGGCGGGCTGTTCGCCGAACCGGACGAACCCGAAGCGCCGCCGGTCGTGGTCGGGCATACGGTGTGGGTGCCGCATTGGGTGCTGCTGCTTGCGACGGCCTAGCTGCCCGCGTGGCGGGCCGCGGCGTGGCTGAGGGGACGCCACAGGCGGCAGCGCCTCGGCCTCTGCCCCCGCTGCGGCTACGACCTCCGAGCCAGCACCGAGCGTTGTCCCGAATGTGGGGAGGATAAACCGGCAACAATTTTAAGCTCAACCGCTGCCCCGGACTGGGTGGTCTAACTCTTAAATAATTATTCGTAAGTTCCTGTGAACACTAATTTTAAGTAGTAAGATTTATTAAACATTGAACCCGAACAAACGTATAACTATGTGACATGAAACCTATTGGAGGTCACATAGCGATGACTGCGACCAAGCGACCGACCCAGACGGGTCTGAATGCCCTGCTCCATGGCGACTCCGTGCGCCGCGTCGAGCTCGAGGGGCGGACACTTTACGCCGCCGTGGACGTGGTGGCGGCTTTGACGAACAGCCAGCACGCGGCCAAGTACCTGGCGGATTTGAAGGTGCGGGAGCCAGCCTTGGCCAGCCTGAGCGAATTCGTGGAGTTCCCGGACGCGCAAACGATGCTTCCCGGCACCCAGGGGGCGTCCGCGGCCGACGCGGTGGACATGGAGGGCCTGCTGCGCCTGGTGCAGTCGATAGGGTCGGCCAAGGCGGAAAAGGTGCGCCGCTGGCTGGCGCAGACTGCCCGCGAGCGGTTGGAAGAGGCGGAGAACCCCGAGCTGGCCGTGGCGCGGACGCGCCGGCTGTACGAGCAGAAGGGCTACTCCCGCCGGTGGGTCGACAAGCGCCTGCGCGGCGTGAGCGCCCGGCACGAGTTGACCGGGGAGTGGTTCAAGCGCGGGGCGACCGAGAGCGACCAGTTCCGCGCCCTGACTAACGAGATCATCCAGCGCGCCTTCGGCATGGACGTGGAGGGGTACCGCCAGTTCAAGAACTTGTTCAAGACCGGCGAGAATCTGCGCGACCACATGACGGATCTTGAACTGGCCCTCACCGCGCTGGGGGAGACGGTGGCCGTCGCCCTGCACCGCGACCGCGAGTCGCGGGGCTTCGAGAAGCTCGAATCCGACGCGAAGGACGCTGGCGAGATCGTGGCGATGACGCGGACGCAGATCGAGGGTCGTAGCGGGCGGCCGGTGGTCCAGCCCGGCAACAGCCCCGACTGGTGGTCCGGCCGCCGCCGCCGCAGCCAGCCCCGGACGGCCCGCAAAGCCGCCCCGTCGATCGCGCCCGGCGTCGATGCCCCGTATCCCGGCAAGGAAGCCGCGGAAGATGCGAAGCCCGCCCCCGAGGCGCCGGCTGGACTCGCCCGCGGCGCCGACGCGGGCTCCCATCCCGGCGCGTCCGAGAAAGCCGTCGCCTGAGGCTGCGTTCGCGGCAACGTGAATTGAAGCGCACGAGAAAGCCGCGGACACCCTCCGCGGCTTTCTCTTGCGCATCTTTCTTTTACGCCTCATTTGGGCGAGCGTCGATGCGACGAATTATGGCGAACGAACACGGGCGGGGCTGAGTATCAAAGTACGAACGCAGGGCCACAGGATTTTATTTGGCGGCCGAAGCTTTATGACGTAAAGTGAAGCCTGGCGGAGAAAATCCCGTGCAGGGGTAGCATCCTTCACTAATTTTGATATTTCAGAGCGCGTACGTTTCCTGG
>JAUJNC010000371.1 GCA_030446525.1 Armatimonadaceae bacterium | reverse complement strand
ACGCCACTGCAGGACTGGGTAACAACACCCGAAATTTGAGTTCGTCTTCCGATGAAACGAAGGACACCACTTCATCCACGTGCCCGATTACCAGCCACGAGGTGTCAACCGGAAGTCCCGGAGTCTGAAAACCCTGCTCTTCTAAGAACGTCAGGACTTCCGGGTGAAGCCCCAAGCCGGACTGCACACCGGAAAGCACCCGGCCAAATGGGAACTCAATTCCCGCCCGCTCGACCACCGGGGGGCTTACTTCCAGATTTCCATACCAATCTATCCAGCGTGTGTGCTCACGAGCTTCGGGATTCACGACCACCTGCGCCCCCAACTGCTCAAAATGCTCCCGGATACATCTATCTAACGGTTCGGTGCGAATGCCATCATGCTTGGCGCGCAAGCCGGGAAGGACTGCCAGGTGCTGAACTACTCGCGGCTGGGAAGCTACACACCACCGACCGATCTCCACCGCGTCCTGGACCCACAGGTCGCCTGGCACTTCCGAGAAGTCGATGGGATGAAGCCCTGCCCCGGTTTGTGGAAGGATTCTCTCTAAAGCGGCGACGAAGGAAGCGGAGCGCGCGTTCCGCACCACAACGACTTCGTCCACGGGGTCAAGGGATGAGGTCAGGAGAAATGCGGGCAACGCAGCATACCCCTCGCCCGCCATGTGCTCCGGCAGCGCTTCTGAGGGTTCATCTTTGTTCATGGGGTAGAAAGGTCGCTGGCGGCATCCGCGTCCGGTGCACTGGTCGGCAGGGTCGCCAGATCCTTGACCAGCCACAAGAGCAGATCGTGGTCAACTTGAACCGTCTGGCCCTCCTTCAGAGGCTCATGACCCCGGCATACCCCCCGTCCATCGGGGATGAAGCCGCGCTTGATATACAGGCGCTGAGCCGGGCCGTAGGCGTCGAAGATGCCGACGCAGATGCCTAATTTCCTTACCCGGGCAGAGGCAAAGCGCTCCGCCCGTTCCATCAGTTCGCTGCCCAGGCCCTGCCCACGGCGCTCCCATTTGATCTCAATGTAGTGGATGAGGGGCACCCCATGTTCGCGGAAAGGGGAATAGTTGCTTTGCCAGCGGATCGTCAGGATTCCGACCAGTTCGCCCCCCTGGTAGCCTAAGAGCGTCGTGCTGTTGCCTTCCCGGTGTCCCTGGAAATGACGTTCGACTTCGGCGCGGTCGCCGGAGAAAAAGGCGCGTTGCGCTTCATCAATCGCCTCATCGACACCTTCACGCTCGATAATACGGATGTCCATACGGCGTTCTCAGCCTTCGTCAGGCGGCCCAAGACCCGCTTCACCGGCGCGAGCAGTTGAGCAGCAAGGACGGGGGCTTTGGCGAAGCCCGACGACGGAGCCGGCTGCTTTCGCGTCCGGTGCAACGGCTGGTTCGGACGCGGCAGGCACATCGCCAGCGGCTTTCTTTGCCACCGCGTGCTTCGCCTTGCCAACAACCAGTGCCATGCCACAACCAACAGCGAAATCTTCATGCTGTATCTGCTGTTCCACCTCGGCAATAGATCGCTGTACCACGACCCATTTACAAGACGTACAGATCCAGGAATACTTGCTCCACTGAACCGTGCTGTTGCGCGGCGAAGCTGCTTGCTCCTGTACCTTCAGTTGTGCCAGGAAGACACCTCGTTTAAGCGAGGGGTTTGATGCCTGGCACAAGGTGCCGTTCCTGGTATGGGCGAGAAATTGTACCAGCGATTCGTAGTTGCAGCAGCGGCACAAGGGAGATAGCGGTTGTTTCATGGATTAGCCTCTTACCGCAACACGCAATGTGTTCATCAGGCTACCGTTCAGGCGTCGCGCTTTTCCGCACCGGCGCTGGGTCGCATAGCAGCGCTACGCCGGACGGTGCGCGAGGTCTTCGTAGCGCCGCAGGATGGCAGAGGCCGCTTCGGCGCGCGTTTCGCTGGTGCGGATGGTGACGATGACGTTGCCTTCGGTCAGGCGGGTCTCGTAGTGGCGGGCATGCTCTTCCGGGACGCCCAAATCCACCAGCACGCCGACCAGACCGCCGGTGGCCGCGCCCAGCGCCGCGCCGCCCAGCGCGCCCAGAAGCGGGCCGACCGCCAGAATCGGGCCGATGCCGGGGATCATCAGCGCGCCGACACCGGCCAGGAACCCGCCGACACCGCCGATGACGCTGCCGGTGGTGACGCCGCGCTCGACGTTTTTGGGGGACTCCGCCTCGGGAGTGTCGGCAGGCGTGCCGTGCTCCTCGCCCGGATCGGGCTGCCCCTGCTCGTCATGGCGCGCGACCACGGAAATGTCTTCGTCGTCGAACCCCGCGCCACGCAGTTCGTCCACCGCGTGCAGCGCCTCTTTATAGCTCGCCACCACCCCCACTACCACCTGTTCCGCCGCCATTTTTCTACCCTCCTGAATCGTTGACGGGCTTATTTTACCCGCCGCGCGCTTATACGCCGCGCGGTTATGACCGATAGCCGTTGGGGTGCGCTTCGCGCCACCGGTACGCGTGCTCGATAATGGTCTCGATTTCCGGGTACTGCGGCTTCCAGCCCAGTTCGGCAATGATGCGCCCGCAGGAGGCCACCAGACGCGCCGGGTCGCCGGGGCGGCGCGGGGCGGCGATGGCGTTCACTTTGCGGCCCGTCACCTTCTCAACGGCGGTTATCACCTCTATGACGGTGTGCCCCTGGCTGTTGCCCAGGTTGTAGGCAGTGGTCTGGCCGCCGCCGCGCAGGTACTCCAGCGCGCGGATATGGGCGTCCGCCAGATCGACGATATGGACGAAGTCGCGCAGGCAGGTGCCGTCGCGCGT
>JAUJNC010000370.1 GCA_030446525.1 Armatimonadaceae bacterium | reverse complement strand
CGACGAGCCGCTCGCTGTGCCCGCAGCCGTAGACATCGGCCGTGTCGTAGAAGGTGACGCCCAGGTCGAACGCCTGCTGGAGGGCGCGGACAGATTCGTCGTCGCTGACCTGGCCCCAGCCGACGGGGTTGGCGCCACGGCTGTGGGGGCCACCAATGGCCCAGCATCCCATACCTAGCGCACTGACTTCAATGCCGCTCCGTCCGAGTTGGCGTTTCATTGCGGTTACTCCTTGACTGTAGTGTTGTTCGTTTCGATTCAGATACTCCGGCGAGCCGATACCCACCTTCTCAGCTGCGTCCTCGCCTGCACCAGCGGCGCGTACGACTCCTATCGCCCATTGACGTGCCACGTGTCCCCGAGGCGGTTCCGCTGCCGCCGGATCGCGTTAGCGAAGGTCTGGCCGAACTTGCGGCACCAGTAACGGATCGCTTCGTAGGTGACGCAGATGCCGCGCCTGTACAGAATCTCTTCCACGTCTCGGAAGCTAAGAGCCACTAACAAAACCAGGTGGCAGACAAACATGAAGTGAGGCAAGCCGCCACGCACCGGGTTAGCGAGACTCCGAAAAACCTATTCATGTCTGCTTGACAAGTGGTTTTGTTAGTGGCTCTTAGCACGGGCGCCCTGAGCCTGCTGGGCTGCGGATGGCGACGACGCAAGCCGGCAGCGTAAAACGGGCGAGCGCACATCCACAGGCGTGACAAGGGCCGGGAAAAACTACCTCCCAGCCCTTGTCTTTGTCGTTGTGCGATATTCCGGCGAGAACATCACCTGCTTTTTCACGACAAATACGTCAGTTCACACTTTTCCCGAAAAACTGATCCTGTTGCCCAATTCAGAAACGGCAAAATTCCACGCTCGGGCCCAGGAGAAAAGCAGCCTGCCTTAGAAGCATCTCACGCTCGGCAAAATGAATTGGGCAACAGGATCAAAACTACAGTTGCCCCTGATGGGCGTCTGACCTGTACCTCGCTTGGGACGCTTCGCGCGGGGAGTCTTTCATCTGCCGCGCCCCTGCGGCGGCGGGTCCCCCTCCTTGAGGTTGCGGTAGCACCAGGCCTGCCGCTCGTCGTCGGGCCAGGTGACGACGGGTCGCTCCAGGTCGATGCCCTGCCGGGCCAGTTCCTCCCGCACCTTTGGGTGCCCCTCAGAGGGCCCCGCGTCCTTTTTGCCCGCCAGCCGGTCCACCTGGGCGAAGGGGATCGTGGCGCTCTTGTGCCTCATGCCCCATTGTACCCAGACAAAACGGTGCGCACCGAGGCAGGCGCTGGCCGCCTCTGCCATGCCCGTTGGGAAGAGCTGTTGCGCAACCGTGTATTCGGGTGCAGGGGATGGTTACCTCCCCGGCTGAGAATAGCCGGGAACAGCCGAGAATGGCCCTAGTGTAACCGAAACTCAGGCAAGGGTCAACAAGAGGGACGTAGATTTCGGGGACGGGTTTCAGGAACAGGAAAGCGGCACCATCAAGGAACATATACGAGCGGGCGTATAGTGCAACCAGAAACGACCGTTTAATGGGACAATCGGCTGGTGTCACGGCTGAACAGCCACAGAGGAGCCGGTGCTGCCCTGAGGGTCCTTTCGTCGGGGTCGGATGCATCACGGCAGGGGCAGGCTCCTCCTGCGGCGGCGCTGTCACATGACCGCAACGTGAGGCTTGATCTTAACGTGGACATAATGCTTATGCTTACGTTTCGGTGACGCCGGTGCTGCGGACGCCATGCCCAAGCTGATGGAAGGACTCGATGTGGAGCTGCCGGGCAAGGGCATGATGCGGTGGCAGCAGCTTACGCGCTGTGGCAAGCACAACCTGCGCTACGGCTCGCCCGCGCGCAAGGCGCTGATGATCGTCAAGCCGCTCATCGTTGCAGTGCGCTGGCCGGGGCGACCGTCGGGATCACGAAGGCGTTGGCGAGGGATCGCCACTGAGGCTGCGATGGCTGCCTTTACCTGAGCTTGCGCCCGGCACCCCGTGCCTGATGGGACGGGCATGACCAGGGTGATTCCGTCACCGAGGTATTGCTTGTGAAGCAGGTGTTCCGCAGTTTCGCCAACAAGACCGCTGCCGTGGCCGACTCGCCTTGGGCGTTCGCCATCACGGTCGTCCTCGCCTTGTTCTGGCTCGGGCGCGGGACCGTATTCGGCTTCTCCGAGACGTGGCAGTTGACCATGAACACCGCCGCCGCCCAATTGACGTCCCTGACTGCGTTTTTGCTGCAGAATACGCAGAACCGGGACACCCGCGCCTTGCAGCTCACGCCCGACGAGCTGCTGCGCAGCCAGGAGGGCGCCCGCCCCGGGCTAATGAACCTGGAGGCGCTCTCCGACGAGGAGCTCGAGCAGCTCCAGCAATAGTTCGAGCGCCTGCGCCAGTAGCGCAACGGCAGAAGTGTCAGTCCGTCGGCAGTATCCCAGGGTGATTAGTACCGACCCGAATACGCATGAATGGTCAACCTGGCGTCCCATGGCAACGGCGGCACGCCCCGCGCTTGCAGCATCTTCTCAAAGAGCGCCCGGCGGCGGGAGGCAGTGGGGTGACGGTCGCTCATGAACGCGCCCAGGTAGATCAGCGCCGGCTAGCGGCAAGCAGAGCAGTGGCGCGATCGATGGACCAGTGCGTCGGACCCAAAGAGGCGCAGTGTCCCGCTGAGATGCAATGATCCGGTGCCAGGCGGGTTCGATCGTGGTTGAACGCTGTTGGGGATGGTTGTCTGGCCGCTACGCTTGGGTACATCCGAGCAAGTAATGGCACCGAAGGAAAGGCTCCACCCAATGGCATCCCTACAAG
>JAUJNC010000369.1 GCA_030446525.1 Armatimonadaceae bacterium | reverse complement strand
GTGGCGATCCACGCCGTGCGCCGGGTCGATGCACGCGATAGCGGCGGCGGCCGCGGGCTCCGCCGCGAAAAGGAGGCGCGCGGCGTTGAGCGGGTACCCGCCCACGTCGTAGAACGCGCCGCCCCCGCGCGCCGGGTCCCACCGGTACCCCTCGGTGTTGTTCGCGGGGTAGGTGTATACGCCGCGGAAATGCACCACCTCGCCGATCTCGCCGCTTTGCACGATCTCCGCGATGCGCGCGTGCTGCGGGTGGTGGCGGTACATGAACCCCTCCATCAGGCGGAGGTTCGCGGCGCGGGCGGCGTCGGCCATCCGCCGGGCGTCCCCATAGGTGAGCGCGGCCGGCTTGTCGCACAGCACGTGCTTTCCCGACTCGAGGGCGCGCAGGGTCCAGGAGGTATGCAGGTCGTTGGGCAGGGGGATGTAGACCGCCTCGATCTCGCCGTCGGCCAGCAGCGCCTCGTACGTGCCATACGCGCGCCCGATCCCCAACTTCGCCGCGCACGCGTCGGCTCGGTCCTGCGAGCGGGATGCGACCGCCACCACGTCGGCGGCCGCGGCCGCCGCGAACGCCGGCATCATCCGTCGCTACAACACCCGGGCGCACCCCAGCACGCCCCATCGAACCGGAGAACTATCCATCGTGTAGATCCTTTGGAACGCGGCTGCTCGCGCCGTGTCTACTTGTCACAACCCATGGCACGGGACTCCGCGCTTTCCCGGATGTCAGTTGTACCGCGGTCCGCGGGCGGGGTCGGCGATCTGCTCGCCCATCACGATCGAGCGCGCGATGTGGCCCCAGATGGCGTCCGCGCGGTCGTAAACGTCGGTCCAGAAGCCGAAGGTGAGGATGCCGACGAGGCCGACAGGGGAGAGGACACCCTCGCCCGGGCGGCAGTGCGCCATCCGCCAGACCGCCTCGCGGTTGGCCGCCTTGTCGATCTCGCGGTACTCGGCCCAGACGAGCTGCAGGCCGGGAACGTCCACCGTCCGGACGTCCCCTTCGCCGATCAGGCGTCCCTGCTGATGCAGCCCGTCGAGCAGCAGTTTGGAAAGGGGCAGCCTGCCCCAGTCGATGGGCGGGCTGCGCAGCACGGAAACCTCGAGGACCATATCGTCGTCGGGGTGGGGCCTGTCGTGCAGCTTGATCGAGGTCGGCCCGGGGACGGTCACCCAGCCGGACGGGAACTCGAAGCGCAGTTCGCCCCGGGAGATGACACAGATCTGGTAGCCGGGCGTCGCGCGCCAGCCGTGGTCGGGGGCCAGCGCGATCTCACTGCGAGCGAACAGGCCGTTACCGGCCTTCGGGTTTTTCTGCCGGGCCATGGCCTTGTTCCTTTCCTGCGGGATCCAGCGCCGTTATCAGCGCCTGCGTCCCCTGCTCGCCGCCGCCGGCCGTCTGGACGGCGCGCAGGTTCTCCAGGACCAGGCGCGTGCCGGGCAGGTTCAGGCCCATCGACTCGGCCGCCTCCAGGGCGAGGCGCAGGTCCTTTATCTGGTGGTCCACCTTGAAACCGGGGGCGAAGTCGCGCCCCACGATGCGCGGACCCAGGTTCGTCCACGCCCACGACCCGGCCGCGCCCGCGCCCACGGCGTCGAGCACGGCCCCCAGGTCGGCGCCGGAGCGGGCGGCGAAGACGAGACCCTCGCAGACGGCCTCCAGGTTCAGCGCGACCACGATCTGGTTCACGAGCTTGGTGGTCTGCCCCATGCCGACCGGGCCGCAGTGGACGATCTTTTTGCCCATCGCCTCGAAGACGGGCAGGCACGCCCGGAACGCCTCGTCCGTCCCGCCGGCCATGATCGAGAGCGTGCCCTGCTCCGCGCCCCAGGAGCCGCCCGAAACGGGCGCGTCCACGAACGCCGCCCCCTTCTCCGCCAGCGCCGCGTGGACCCGCCGGGCCGCGTCGGCGCCGACCGTGCCCATGTCCGCGCACGTCAGGCCCGGGCGCGCCGCCCCCACGATGCCGTTCTCCTGCAGGTACACCTGCTCCACATCGGGCACGTCGGAGACCATCGTGATCACGACATCCGAGGCCTCGGCGACCTCGCGCGGCGTGTCCACGACGGCGCAGCCGACCTCGGCGGCGAGCGAATCGGCCTTGCTGCGCGTGCGGTTGAACACGGTCAGGGAGAAGCCGGCCCCGGCGACGTTGCGCGCCATGGCCTTCCCCATCAGGCCCAGCCCGATGAATCCGACGCGTTGCTTCTCGTTTGGCATACGGTCCTTTTCCTCAGCCATTGGCCGAGCTTTGTCATGAGCCTACGTTCGCCCCCGCGCCCGCAACCTCCTGCCCGCGCGGCAGATTCTCGGCGGTTCGATGGATGATATACTCATGATGGTAGGCCCGCGAAACCGGTGAAGGGGCGCCTACACGACACGAACCACCCCGTGAGGCAGGGACGATGAAGCTGGTGACGATGGAGGCGGTACGGGAAGCGTACCCCCACGTGCGGGCGGCGGTGCGGCGCACGCCGCTGTTCACGTCGGCGAGCGTGGCCGCGCGGGCCGGGTGCCCCGCCCTGTACCTGAAGATGGAGAACCTCCAGCGCACCGGCTCGTTCAAGATACGCGGCGCGACGCACCGGGTCCGGATGCTTTCGGACGCCGAGCGGGCGCGCGGGGTGATCACCGCCTCGGCGGGCAACCACGCGCAGGGGCTGGCGCTCGCCGCGCGGGACGCACAGGTCGCGGCCACGGTCTTCATGCCCCAGACGGCCTCGATCGCCAAGATCCAGGCGACCGAGGGTTACGGCGCCCGGGTCGCGCTGGAGGGCGCCAACTTCGACGACGCGGTCGCCGCGGCG
>JAUJNC010000368.1 GCA_030446525.1 Armatimonadaceae bacterium | reverse complement strand
GGCGTCTCCTCACCGGGCGTTTCCTCAGCAGGCGTCTCCTCCGCGGGCATTTCTTCCGCCGGCGCCTCCTCGCCGGGCGTTTCCTCGGCAGGCGTCTCCTCTGCGGGCATCTCTTCCGCCGGCGGCTCCTCGCCGGGCGTTTCCTCGGCAGGCGTTTCCTCCGCGGGCGCGTCCTCGCCCGGCGTGGTCTCGGTCGGGGCCTCCTCGGCCGGCGCCTCCTCAGCGGGGGTGTCCTCCGCGGGCGTCTCGGCCGTCCCAGGCGGGGCCGGGTCGGGCGTCGGCGCGGCCGGCGGGTCGATCGCGCCGGGCGGGAACAGCGGCGCTTCACTCGGCCCGGTGGCCGGCGTGTCGCTGGCCCGGCCGGCGACCCGGTCGGCCATGTGGCGCACCGTGCCCGCGATCAGCCGCGCCGCGTCCGCTGCGACGTAGGGACGCCCCACGCTGCGCACCCGGTCCAGCTCGTCGATCTTCGCGTCAAGCTGGTCCAGAATGCCCATCATCTTCTGGCCGGCGAACGGCTCGTCGCGGCCGATGGAGTTCAGGGCGGCGTACGCGCCGCGAAGGCCGGCGTCGATCGTCGGGTCGGGCGAGAGGCTGCCCGCCTCCGGGCCGAGCCGGTCGCGCGTGGTCTGAAGCGTCCGCAACTGTTGCCGGAACGCGCCGGACGGCTGCGGCCCCTCGAGGATCGGCAGCACCTCGACGAGGTTCGCAAAGAACTCGTGCATCCGGCGCCGATGGTCGTCACCCGTGCGGCCGGGCAGCCCCGCCGCCTTCTCCTCCAGCGACGCCGCAAGGCCGTCCAGCGCCTCGGGGCGGTAGTCCCCCTCGGGCACTTCCGCCTCCGGCTCGGCCGCGGGCATCTCCTTGAGCGTCGGCTCGCTCTTGCGCGTACACGCCGGCAGCGCCACCAGAGCGGCCCAGACCGGCGCCAGACCGATCACGAGCTTCCACTTACGCGAGTCACGCCGTTGTACACGCACCGGGGCTTCCTTTCGCAAATTTCTGGACCCAAGCCAGCGTTCAGCCCAAGCGTGACGAGTGACGAGTGATCCGTGAAGCGGGGGTCGGCGCGATCGTATTCTGCGCTTCACGCATCACTCCTCACTCCTCACGGATTACTCCATCTCCTCGATCGTTATCGGCCGACGCTGCTCGGCGCTGACGATGGCGGCTTCGAGGACCTGCTGGGTCTTGTAGCCGTCCTCGAAGTCGGGCATGGGGACGACCGGCTGCTTGCCGCCGATGATGCTCAGCATGTCGGCCGCCTGGTTCACGAACCCGTGCTCGTAGCCGATGATGTGGGCGTCGGGCCACCAGTTGCCAACGTACGGGTGATCGCCGCCGTGCGTCACCATGATCCGCGTCCAGCCCTGCTGCTCGCGGGGCGCCGTGGCGTCGTAGAAGTCGAGGTAGTTCATGTCCTCGAAGTCGAAGCGGACGCTGCCCTTGTCGCCGTTGACCTCGATACGGTTGCGATTCTGATTGCCGGTGGCCAGGCGGGTGGCCTCGAAGCTGGCGACCGCGCCCTTCGCGAAGCGGGCGAGGAACAGGACGGCGTCGTCGACGTCGCTGGCGCCCATCTGCCCGCCGCCCGCGGTGCCCCCCGGCGATGCCGCCCTTGGGGCCGCTCTCGACGATCTTGCGCTGCTTGATGAACGTCTCGGCCACCGAACCGATGACTTCCGTCACCTCGTCGCCCGTGATGAACCGGGCCATGTCGATGATGTGGGCGTTCAGGTCGCCGTGGGCGCCGCTGCCGGCGTTCTTCTTCTGGAACCGCCACAGCAGCGGCACGTCCGGCCCGCCCCAATCCTGGAGGTACGCCGCCCGCACGTGGTACACCCGCCCCAGCTTCCCCTCCTTGGCGAACTGGTGCGCCAGCGCGACGGCCGGCACGCGGCGGTAGTTGTACCAGACGAACGTCTTGCCCTTGGCCCCTTTGGCCGCGTCGCGCATCTGCCGCGCCTCGGCCAGCGTGCCCGCCAGCGGCTTCTCGCACGCCACGTGCTTGCCCGCCTCCAGCGCCGCGATCGACTGCTCCGCGTGTACGTCGTTCGGCGTGCCCACGTCGACCAGCCCGATGTCCGGGTTAGTCACGGCCGCCTTCCAGTCGACCGACGCATTCTGCCACCCCCACTGCTCCTTGAACGCTTCGAGCTCCTCCCGGTTGCGCCCGGCGATCGTGTGCATCACCGGCAACACGGGCAGATCCGGGAAGAACTTGCCAACCTTCAGGAATGCGTTGCTGTGCGTGCGGCCCATGAATTTCTGGCCCACCAGGCACACGTTGATCGTCTGCTTGCTGCTCGCCATCGCGTCGCGTCCTCCAGGATCGCCGGTCAAGGGGGTCATTCGCCGCCCGCCTCTCGGGAACCCGGGCAGTTTAGCCGCGACAAGTGACGATGCAACTTTGTCGCAGGGCGCATCAGACGAGGAGCGCGTCTGATGCAGTTTGGAGTTGATGCCAGCGCCGTCTGATTACGCCCGCTGCGCCGCGACTTCCGCGATGACGCGGAGCTGACGAGTTGGCCTGCCTGAACTCCATGCGCTCCGTGTCTCCGTGGTGAGTCTCTTTCTCCCCGCCGTGGTCCGGATCGCCCGCCACGCGAACTCCAGGATTTCGCCGAACCATACCGCCCCAGTATGCAGCGCGCACCAGAGCAGTTGCCGCCGGCGAAAGGGGTCGCCCTCGCGGGCGACGGCGCGCAGCCGGGTGGGGCGGAGGTGGAAGCAGAGCTCCAGCCATTTCACGCACAGGAACAGTTGCCAGGGCTTGAGGCGCGCCTCGGCCAGGATCTGGTGGCGGTAG
>JAUJNC010000367.1 GCA_030446525.1 Armatimonadaceae bacterium | reverse complement strand
GTCGAGCGCGTCGACGGCGAGCGTCGGCCGGTGCGGCACGTGCTCGTGGTGCGGCTGCAGAGCGGGGGTCGCCGGCGCGAACCACCAGCAGCCCAGTCGCTCCAAAAAAGCGTACACGGCGTACAGAGTGCCCCGTCCGTTCGCCCCCTTAAGAGCGACGTTCCGCCCCAGCGTGCGGATACGGAAGCCGTCGTCGCCCTCGTAGCGGGCCGGGACGGACACCGCCTGCGTGGCCGCCACCTCCCCCACGGCGAGAAACGGCGCCTCCCCGGCCTCGGTAACCACAGGCAGTTTCGCCCCGGTCATCTGCGCCAGGTACTTTTGCAGCTCTTCCGCCGCATACCGCTCCGTCCGGTCCGCCTGCGGCCTGACCAGGATCACGTAGGCCGATTTGCCGTCCGCGGCCAGCGTCAGCGGCGCGGCAAGCGCCGGGTCCGATTGCACGCCTGCCCCGGCAAGGGCGGCCAGAGCGAAAAATCTTGTTCTCATTTGGTACTAGCCCTCACCCCCGGCCCCTTCCCCGCCTTCGTAGGTCCCTTTCCCACTCGGGGCGAGGGGTGCCTGTCACCGGGACAACCCCGGCTCCGCGCGAGGGGTCTAAGGAGTCCGTAAAAGGTACGGCGGCTGCCTGGCGGATGCGGTCAAGGACGGACCAGAGGTCGGTCATGACGTCGGTGTTGGAGACGCGCAGAATAAGGTAGCCACGCCCCTCGATGCAGGGAGCGCGCTCCTCGTCATGGTTGCGTTGCTCAGGCAGGTTGTGGATCGGTCCGTCCACCTCAACGACGAGTCGTGCCTCCTCGCAACAGAAGTCGGCGATGAAGCGTCCGATGGGTCGCTGCCTCCGGAACTTGAGTCCGCCCAGCCGGCGTGCGCGCAGTTGCTCCCACAGGCGCGCCTCGCTCCTGGTTTGTCGTCGCCGCAGCTCGCGCACAAGCCGTATCTTGTATTCCGGTGTAACTTCCATCCAATCCACCACTCCTTTGCCTACCTTTGTGCCGCCGCGCGGAGCCGGGGTTGTCCCGGTGACAGGCACCCCTCGCCCCGAGTGGGAAAGGGACCCACGAAGGCGGGGAAGGGGCCGGGGGTGAGAGCCGTACAGGGGAACAAGAAGCGCATCGACATCGACACCATAGCACAAATATACTATGCTAACCCGCCTCGAAATGAGAATGGCCGTTTTGGTAAAAAACTTGTCGCTTTTGGCACAAGGGCACACCGCCCGTTACCCTGTGCTATACTCCGATCATGGAGTTCGAACGGGACACACGCGAAGAGCCTCGTGCCGAAGGCGCGAGGACCGATAGCTCCCCCGCTTCCTCGTCCGCCCCCGCGCTGCGCCCGCGCGCGATCCTGGTCGCCCTGCCCCTGATCGTGCTGGACGCGTTCTGGGTCATCCAGGCGGAGCGCGTGGGCTACGGCCCCTATTTCACCAGCATCTCCCTTTTCGCCAACGTCCTTTTCTTCCTGACCGCGCTGCTCGTGATCAACGCGGGCCTGCGCCGCTGGGCGCCGCGCCTGTCGCTCTCGCAGGCCGAGCTGCTGCTCGTCTATAGCATGCTGGCCGTGGGCGCGGCCCTGGCGGGGATCGACATGCTCCAGGTGCTGGTCCAGATGATGGGTCACCCGTACCGCTTCGGCAACGCCGCCAACGGCTGGCTCGAGCGCTTCGGTCCGTACCTGCCCCGGCATCTCGTCGTCTCCGACAAGGAAGCGCTCGCGGGCTACTACCAGGGGCATGCCTCGCTCTACGAGGCGCAGAACCTGCGCGCCTGGGCCGGGCCGGTGCTCCTGTGGAGCGGCTTCACCCTGGTCCTGTTCTGGACCATGATGTGCCTCAACGTGATCGTCAGGAAGGGCTGGCAGGACCGCGAGCGCCTGCCCTTCCCCATCGTCGAGATCCCCCTGCAGATGACCGACCCCTCCGGCCAGTTGTGGCGCTCGCGCCTGTTCTGGCTCGGCTTCGGCCTGTGCGCCGCCATCGAGATCCTCAACGGGCTCAACTGGCTCTACCCATCGATCCCGGCGATCCGCATCAAGCACGTCAACGTTCTGGGCACGGGCATCTTTGCGACGCGCCCGTGGAACGCCGTGGGCTTCACCTGCTACTCCTTCTACCCCTTCGCCATCGGGTTGGGCTATCTGCTGCCCCTGGACCTGCTGTTCTCCTGCTGGTTCTTCTACCTGTTCTGGAAGATGCAGCTGGTCACCTCGGCCCTGATGGCCTGGGACGCCACCCCCGACTTCCCCTTCGTGCGCGAGCAGGCCTTCGGCGGCTACCTGGCCATCCTGGCCTTCCTGCTCTACAACGGGCGCAACTACTTCCGCGAGATGTGGAGGAAGATCTGGGGCGAGCCCTCGGACCTGGAGGATAAAGAAGAGGCGCTCTCCTACCGCCAGGCCGCGCTCGGGGCGCTCCTGGGCTTCGCCCTGCTGGTGGGCTTCATGGCCTGGGCCGGCCTCTCGCCGGTGGCTGCCGTGGCCGCCTTCCTGATCTACTTCGCGCTGTCTCTGGCGGTCACGCGCATGCGCGCCGAGCTGGGCCCGCCGGTGCACGACCTGCACTTCTCGGGACCCGACCACATCCTGACGCGCAGCCTGGGCACGCCGGCCTTCTCGGAGCGGGACCTGACGGCGCTCTCGTTCTTCTACTGGTTCAACCGGGCGTACCGCTCGCACCCGATGCCCTTCGGCGTGGAGGGGCTAAAAGCGGCAAGGGACACGGGCGCCAGCCAGAAGGTGATGTTCTGGGGCATCCTGCTGGCCGCGCTGGTGGGGACGCTGGCCGCCTTCTGGGCCTTCCTGCACCTGGCCTATAC
>JAUJNC010000366.1 GCA_030446525.1 Armatimonadaceae bacterium | reverse complement strand
ACGCCCCCGTTGTTGTATCAATACACGCTCGGCGGCGGGGGGGCGGGCGGGGCGGCGGCCCCCCTCCCCGGCCCCCCGCGCGCGCCTCCGGCCGGCCGCCACCTGCTGCGGGTAGTGCTGTTTGTCCATATCTTTCGGCACCTCCACGTGCGGGACGCCGCGGGGCCGCCGGGCGGCGGGCGCGGCAAGGAGCGCCGCGCGCGGCGCGGGCATGTGCTCCAGCGTGTGGCTCATGTGGATCACGTCGAAGGCCTCGGGGTTCGCCGCCAGGTGATCGAGCGCG
Source organism: Armatimonadaceae bacterium (assembly GCA_030446525.1). The sequence continues at coordinate 2,539 of JAUJNC010000366.1, read as the reverse complement.
TCGCCGACGTGGAGCGGGATGCCCGCCCCGGCGAGCCGCTCCCGGGCGTAGACGGTGATGTCCGCCCCTTCCGCCTGCCAGCCCTCCTCGCGGGCGATGAGCAGGAAGTCGCCGCCGCCGACCCCGATGTCGAGCAGGCGGCGCCCCGCGGTTTCCCGCGCCATTTGCCGGACGCGCCGGCGGAAGAGGGTCTGCCGCAGGCGGTTCTGGCGGCTGCCCGGGTGGAACGCCGGGTAGCCCTCGAAGTACTCGGCGTCGTACTCCTCCTCCGGGGCGTCGCCGCAGGGGGCCAGGTGGATGCCCCCGCAGGCCGCGCAGGCGAGGAGCCGCCCGCGGCCCGCGAGCCCCATCGCCCAGCCCCGGTCTGTTTGTTCGCCCAGCCGCCCGCTTTCGCCGCACAGGGGGCAGGCGGACGCGGCAGCTGCTGCCGCCGTGTTATCAGCCGTGTTCAACAGAATACTCATGCTTTCGTCTTCGCTTCCTTTGAGAAGGTAAGGATCGGCGCCCGCCCGCGCCGGGCCACCGTGTCCCGCGCCCTGCCGCCGCGCTTCAGGACGACCCACGGCCACACCAGGCCGAGGATCGTCGCCAGGCTGTACGAGACGGCGATGCCGAAGATGCCGTAGCGCACGGCGGCCAGGATCTTGATCGGCGTGTACAGCGTGTACGTCCAGGCGTTGAGCTGCGCCAGGAACCGGGTGTCGCCGCGGGCGTAAAAGGCCGCCGAGATCGCCTGCCCGGCGTTGCCCGCCACCCACACGCCCCCGAGCGCCGTCAGGACCAGCCACAGGCGGTGCACCTCGGGCGCGCCCATCCGGCCCTGGCCGAAGAGCAGCATCAAGGCGGGCCGGCCCGCCGCGGCCAGAACGCCGTAGCCGAGCGCCGACAGCCCCAGCACGGCCCAGATCCGCTGCCAGGCCAGCCGCTCGAAGCCGGCCCAGTCGCCGCTGTCGGCGCGCTGCGCGAGCTGCGGCGTGACCGGCGCGACCACGGCCTTGATCAGCACCTGGCTGGCGGCGCCGAAGATCTGCATCGCCAGGAACAGGAGGGACAGGTCGCCGGCGGGCGTGCGCGACGCCAGGTAGCGGTTGACCATCAGGTCGGTGCGCGTGTACACGGTGCCCAGCATCAGCGGGCGCAGGCGGCGCCAGGCCGTGCGCACCAGCTCGCTGCGCCAGTCGGGCCTGCTCGGGCGCCCGATGCCCGGCAGCAGCAGGGCGACCTGCAGGCCGTCCTTGAGGACGATGGCCCAGGACGCCGCCGCGACGCCCAGGCGCGGCAGCGCGAGCGCGAGGAACACCAGCCCCGCCAGGTTCGCCGCGGCCGCGCCCGCCTCGACCCGGACGAACCGCCCGCGGGCATAGAAGACCGAGGCCAGCACCGCCGCCTGCGCCGTGAACAGCATGTCCAGCATCTGGATGCGCGTCAGGGCGACCGTCAGGCGCCGCGTGGCGGCGCCGAAGCCGGGCACGGTGAGCGGCACCCACCCTGGGGCGGTCGCGAAGAGCAGCAGGGCGAGCGCGCTGAACGCGAGCGTGACGGCCGCGAAAAACGTCCACGCCGCGCGCGCCTGCCGCCCGGCATCCGTGGTCGTGGCCAGCAGCGGCACGAGCACGAAGGTGAGCGAGCCGCTCACGACCGCCAGCACGAGCTGCGGGACGGCCATGCCCGCGAACAGGGCGTCGGTCCCGTGCCCGGAGCTTAGCCGCGTGACGACGTACCCCGAGTACAGGAAGCCGAGCACGATGTTGGCGCCCGCCAGCAGGGCGAGAAGGCCGGTCCGCAGGGCCGCTTCGCGCGCCGGTGTCATCCCCGCCGCACCTCCCTCGGGTGCGCGCCCCCGGTCACGAGCGGCAGGGGCTCGGCGCCGCCGGCGGGGGCGGGCGCCGTTTCGCGCCTGCCGACCGCGACGTACTCGGCCGCCAGCCACAGGGCGAGCAGGAACAGGGTCCCGAACAGGCTGGCCGCGCCGAGGGCGGCCAGGCCGGGCTTGCCGTAGCGCGGCTCGCGCGGCTCGTCGACCACCTCCATCAGGTGATCGCCCGCCACGGTCTGCACCGAAAGGGCGGCGTACTGCGAGGCGGTCGTCTTCAAAACCTCCAGGCGCAGGTTCACTGCGTTGCGGCGCTGCTCGAACTCGGCGGCGACCTTGCGGTTGACGCCGAAGTTCTTCTCCGCCGCGGCGATCTGGCGCGTGAGGACCGCGTGCTTGGCGCGCAGGGCGTCGAGCCGTACGGCATCCGAGGTGTGGCCCCGCCGCAGGGCGGCGCTTTCTTCCCGGAGCCGCGCCTGCGCCGCGCGCAGGCGCTCGCCGGCCGCGACCACGTCGGGATTCTCGTCCGACAGGTCGATGCGCAGGTTCTGCAGCTCGGCCGCGGCGAGGCGCACCTGCCGCCGCGCCTCGGCCAGCAGGGGGTCCTCGCTGGGCAGGGAGGCTAGCTCTTCTGCCGGGCGCGCCACCAGGCCGGCGGCGGCCTCGCGGGCCGCCTCGGCCGACCGGATCTCGGCCTCCAGCTGGCCCTTGCTCAGGTAGAGCGCC
>JAUJNC010000365.1 GCA_030446525.1 Armatimonadaceae bacterium | reverse complement strand
CATCACGGCGCGGCCGGGCGGCGCCACCCGGCCGACGTGCATCCCGGCGATGTTGATGCCCCGCGCCCCCAGCAGCGTGCCGGCGCGCCCGATGATGCCGGGCTTATCGTTGTGCTGGGTCACGATCATCCGGCCCTCCGGTTTGACGTCCACGTTGTAGCCGTCGATGTGCACGATACGAAGATCGGAGCGCCCGAAGACCGTGCCGCAGATGGAGCGCTCGCCGGCGCCGGAGCGGGCCGTGACCGTCAGGAGCTGCGCGTACTCGCTCCCGCGCCCGCTCCGGCTCTCGGTGATGCGGACGCCCCGCTCCGCGGCGAGCGTGGGCGCGTTGACGTAGTTGACCGATTCGGTGAGGATCGGCTGCAGGAGCCCTTTCATCAGCGCGCGCGTGACGTGCACGGTCTGGTTCTGATCGAAATCGCCGGCGTACAGCACCTCGACCGCGTTGATCGAGCCGGACGCGAGCTGCGTGTGGAGGCTGCCGATCTTTTCGGCCAGCTTCAGGTACGGCTCGATGGCCGCCATCACGTCGGGCGCGAGCGACGGCATATTCACGGCGGCGCGGGCGGGGCGCCCCTGGAGCACGTCCACGATCTGCTCGGCGATGTCCACGGCGACGCCTATCTGCGCCTCCTCGGTCGAGGCGCCCAGGTGCGGGGTCCCGACCACCTGTGCCAGCGGGATCAGCGGGTTGTCCGGCGGGGTCGGCTCCTGCTCCCACACGTCGATGGCCGCGCCGGCGACTTTGCCGCTTTCCAGGCCTTCCCGGAGCGGCGCCTCCTGAATGATGCCGCCGCGCGCGACGTTGATCAGCCGCACGCCGTCCTTCATCCGGGCGATCTGGTCCGATCCGATCATGCCCGCGGTCTCCTTGGTCTTGGGCACGTGGACCGTGATGTAGTCGGACTGGCGGTACAGGGTGTCCAGGTCCACCAGGCGCACGCCCAGCGCCTCGGCCTGCTCCTGGGACAGGAACGGGTCGTAGGCCAGCACCGTCATCTCGAAGCCCAGCAGGCGCCGGGCCACCTCGCGCCCGATCTTGCCCAGCCCCACCACGCCCGCCGTCTTGCCGTACACCTCGACGCCGACGTACTTGGACCGCTTCCACTCGCCCGCGCGCAGGCTGGCGCTGGCCTGCGGGATGTTGCGCGACAGCGACAGGAGGAGGGCGACCGTCAGCTCGGCGGCGGCGATCGTGTTGCCCTCCGGCGAGTTCACTACCAGCACGCCCCGCTGCGTCGCCCGCTCGACGTCGATGTTGTCGACGCCGACCCCGGCGCGCCCGATGATCTTGAGTTTCGTCGCCGCCTGCAGCACGTCCGCCGTCACTTTGGTCTCGGACCGCACGGCCAGGGCGTCGTAGTCGCCGATGATCTGGATCAGCTCGTCCTTCGTCAGCCCGGTGCGGACATCCACCTCCAGCCCGGCGCGCCGCAGGATCGCCACGCCCTCGGCCGCCACCGGGTCACTCACCAAAACCTTCGCCATGTCGTGAAGCTCGCTCCTTGTTTAAGTGCGCCTCCATCGTACCGCAGCGCGCAGTGCCTTGTCAACGCGTCGGGGGCGAACCGCCTGCCCCTCGGGGCCTGCTTTTGCCCGCAGAAACAAGAAACCCCCGCCGGATGGCCTGCCATCCGGCGGGGGTTGGGACAGGGACCGGCCAAGACCGGGGAAGCATCTCGCCTCTTAAACGAACAATCGGGGCGACAGGATTCGAACCTGCGACCTTCTGAACCCCATTCAGACACGCTACCAAGCTGCGCCACGCCCCGTGGTTTCGAACGCTCTTAATGTACCAGATCCGGGCCGCTTTGTCAAACGCCGGCTTCGGGTAGCGCGGCCTGCGGCGCGATAAAAACGAAACTTTAAAGGTGCCGGCGGCGTCCAAAGAGATGGCCCTCACCCGGCGGGCGCCGATTGGGGGCGTCCGCACGATGCCGTCCGCTCCGGGAGTTTTACCGCACCATGCCTTTCTCACCGTCGCTCCGATCCGGCAAGTTCCCCCGCGTCGCCGGCTGGGCTCGTTCCGCCGCCGTGCTCGGGGGTTTGGCCGGGGCGGCCTGCGCCCTTCCGTGCCGCGCGCAGGCGCCGGCCGCCGCATCGCCTCCGCTGCACCTCGCCACCCAGGACGGCAACCTCTGGCTGTATCGGGGCGCGGCGGATCTGCGATACCGCAACGCGAGCAGGGACGAGACACTCGGCTCGTACCTCGCCGCGACGCGCCTCCAGGGGGATTGGCTCCGGGTCGATCGGAAAACGGGGGTGACGCGGGCGGGGGCGCGGGTGCAGCTGCTCTTGGAAACCGACGGGAGGCAGGAGACGGCGATAAACCATCTGCGCGCCTCGGAGGTGTACGCCTTCTACGACTTCGCCCTGCCGGGCGGGTCGGCGCGGCTCAAAGCCGGGCAGTTCGTGCTGCCGTTCGGCCTGACCGCCGTGTATGACACGCCCCTGCAGCCGATACAGCCGCTGTACGAAAAGGCGCTGGGACTGCGCGTGGACGCCGGCATCGGGCTGGAAGGGGAGTACGGCCCGTACCGCTACTCGGGGGCGATCACCACGGGCGTGGGCCCGAACCGCTCCGATGCGGACGGCAACAAGCTGATCACCTTCCGCCTGGCGCGCACGGTGACCACCAACGTCGGCGTCTTCGAGGTGGGCGGGTCGCTGCTCACGGGGCGCGCGCCGGTGACGGTTTGGCGTACGGAGCTCCCCGCGTCCGGCTACTCCGGCGCAAGCCGGTTCATCGACAAGACGCGGATCGCGGGGGACGGCCAGTACTTCTTCGGGCCTGTGACGCTGCGCGGCGAGGTGATCTTCGGCGGCGAC
>JAUJNC010000364.1 GCA_030446525.1 Armatimonadaceae bacterium | reverse complement strand
TGCACACGCGCGAGAAAAGCGGCGTGCACTACCTTTTCGCCGTCAGCGACAAGCGGAAATACGGCGACTACGTCGGCAAGTATCGCCGCATGATGGAAGAAGGTCTGCCAAACCGCGGCGCCATCCGCGTCGCGCGTAATACGCAGCACGTTTATGATCTGGTTAACGGCGGTCAGGTGCCGTTCCAGTCGCGCGGTGGTCAGACGACGATCGACGCCGAGTTTGAGCCATGCGGTGGTCGCCTCTTTGTGCTGACCGATCAGGAGATGGGATCGTTAGCCGTGACGGGGCCGGAAAGCGCGCGGCTTGGCAGCACTTTGTCGCTTCAATGCCAGTTGCTGGATACGCAGCGGAAACCAATGCAGGGCGTGTGGCCGCTACAGATCGAAATCACCGACCCGCAGGGCCGCCCGGCGGAGGGGAGCGGCTGGTACGGCGCGGAGAACGGGACGCAGGCGATTACCTTTGACCTGGCCGAGAACGATCGGGTGGGTGCGTGGAAAGTGCGCGTTCGCAATTTTGTCGCGGGGTCGGTGGAGGAAAAAGCGATCAAAGTCGTGTCCTCCTCGGGAGGAGCGAGCCAATGATCTGGGCAAATTTGCTGCACCTTACGGAAGCTATCGAGCAGGCCGCCCGCGCGATAAAGCTCTGGAGAGGCTAAAAGGTGTGGCGCATCGCCGGGGTGCGCCCGCGCGTGCTCGGACTGATCCTGGCCATGCAGGCGCTGCTGATCGGGTGGGTGGCCGACAGCGAGATCGCGCGCAGCGTTTACCTCATCTGCTACTCGCTGATGATACCCGCCGTGCTGTACCTGCTGCTGCTGCGGCTGCTCGGGCGCTGGCTCCCGTTCGAGCGGCAGGAGATCATGCTGGTCTACATCGTGCTGACCGCCACGCTGCCGGTCATGGGGTTTGGCGGGATGCGCTTCCTGCTGCCGGGCATGGGGTTTTTGCCCTACTTCTCGGAAACGCAGCCGCAATGGGCGGCGTACCTGCCGCACCTGGCCGGGCTGCCGCTCCTCCAGGACCCGGCCGCCATCCAGGCCCTGTACCGCGGCCACAGCCCCGTCCCGTGGCAGGCGTGGGCCGTGCCGATCCTGTTCTGGAGCGTTTACCTGCTGCTCCTTTCCGCCGTCTGGCTGGGGCTGGCCGCCGTTTTGCACCGCATCTGGATCCGCCAGGAGCGGCTCGCCTTCCCGATCACCGTCCTGCCGCTGCAGCTCACCGACCCGCACGACGACCTGTTCCGGCGCGGGCTGTTCTGGGCGGGCTTCGCGGTCCCCGCCGTTTTGCAGAGCCTGCTCGCCCTCCACGAGTGGTATCCGGTCGTCCCGGCGTTCCAGCTCAAGGCGCTCGACGTCCGGCCGCTGATCTTCCCCGCGCCGCCCTGGGACGCCATCCCCAACCTGCAGATCGGCTTCCAGCCGATCGCCATCGGGCTGGCCTACTTCGTGCCCGGCGGCGTCAGCTTCAGCTGCTGGTTCTTCTGGCTGGTGACCAAGTTCTCCCACGTGGCCGGCGCCCTGGTCGGCTGGGGGGCGGGCGCGCCCGGCGGGCAGGCGGGCGTCGCGGCGCGCTTCCCGTTCCGGGAAGAGCAGGCGGCGGGCGCCTGGATCGCGTTCGCCGCGCTGGCCGTCTGGGGCGCGCGCTCCCACTGGGCCGGCCTGATGCGCGACGCGGCGCCCGACGAGCGGCGCGACCTCCGGCGCTGGGGGCGGGCGGGGGCGGGCTGTCTGCTGCTGTGCGCGGGCCTGCTGGCGGCCGTGGGCATCGCGCCGCTGGCGGCCCTCGGGATCGTCACCGTCTACGTGGCCTTCGTGCTCGCCGGGGCGCGCGTGCGCGCGGAGGCCGGGGGGCAGTGGACGATGGCCCCCACGCTCTGGACGCCCCACCGCGTCACGAACGCCTTCCTGGGCACGCAGGGGATATCCGAGCGCTCCCTGGTGGCCGGCGGGCACTTCGACCTGGTGCACGTCGACATCCGCGGGCAGTCCCTGCCGTACCTGCTGGAGGGCCTCAAGATCGCCGACGTGCTGGGCATCCGCTGGCGGACGGTGCTCGTCTGGGTGGCGATCGGGACCCTGACCGCATTGGCCCTGGGGTGGTGGAGCAGCCTGAGCCAGTTCTACGCGCTGGGCGCGGCCACCGCCAAGGCAAACACGTACGCCCTGACCAAGGCGCAGATCAGCATGCGGGAGATGCACGGCCTGGCGAGCAGCCGCATGCCCTGGGACCGCGAGGGCGTCGGGGCGATGCTCTGTGCGGGCGGCTTCACGTGGCTGCTGGCGTGGCTGCGGGTGCGCTTCCTCAGCTTCCCGCTGCACCCGGTCGGCTACGTGTTGTGCAACACGTACACCATGAACGCGTTCTTCGTGCCGTTTCTGCTGGCCTGGACCGTGAAGGTGCTGGTGCTGCGCTGGGGCGGCAGCGCGCTGTACCGGCGCAGCGTGCCGTTGTTCGTCGGGCTGATCCTGGGCGACATCGTGATCCAGGCGGCGTGGACCTTCCTGGGCAAGTGGCTCGACCTGCACATGCTCGTGCTGCTCGGGGCGCGCGAGCGGGCGGCGGCGCAGTACGGCGCGCTCTTCGAGGCCGCCGGTTTCCGGCTCACGCGGGTGGTCCCCACCCCCCCCCGCCCCACCCCCGGGGGCCCCCACCCCGTCTGTTACCCGCCGCCCGCCACGCCCAGCCGGCGCCCCGGGGCGGAGTGCCCCCGGCCGGCCCAGCCCAACCATTCCTACGCCCATAGCCCAGCTATCGCTCACCAGCCATCCGCCAGCAGTAAGACCAGAATCTGTCCCCCGATGTAGTGGCCGGGGGTGGGCCACGCCCGC
>JAUJNC010000363.1 GCA_030446525.1 Armatimonadaceae bacterium | reverse complement strand
ACCACCGTCGGGATGATCACCGACATCGTCAGGAACGTGGGCGGCGAGCGGGTCGTGGTCACCGGCCTGATGGGGCCGGGCGTCGACCCGCACCTCTACAAGCCCAGCGCCAGCGACGTGCAGAAGCTGGAGGGGGCGGACATCATCTTCTATGGGGGGCTGGAACTCGAAGGGCGCATGACCGATACCCTGGTCAAGCTCGCGCGCGGCGGCAAGCCGGCGGTGGCGGTCAGCGAGGGGGTGCCGGAAGATCGGCTGCTGGAGCCGGAGGAATTCGAGGGCAAGTACGACCCGCACGTCTGGTTCGACGTGACCCTCTGGCAATTCGCGGTCAAGACGATCAACCAGGAACTCGCCAAGCTCGATCCGCGCTCCAAGGACGTCTACCAGCGCAACACCGAGGCCTACCTGAAGCAGCTCGACGAACTCCACCAGTACGTGAAGGCGCAGATCGGGACGATCCCGGAGCCGTCCCGGGTGCTGATCACGGCCCACGATGCGTTCGGCTACTTCGGCGAGCAGTACGGGATGGAGGTGCGCGGCTTGCAGGGGACCAGCACCGCCACGGAAGCGAGCGCGAGCGATGTGCAGGGGCTGTCACAGTTCATCGCCGACCGCAAGATCAAGGCGATCTTCGTCGAGTCGAGCGTGCCCAAAGCGACGATCGAGGCGGTGCAGGCCGCCGTCCGATCGAAGGGGTGGAACGTGGCCATCGGCGGCGAACTCTTCGCCGATGCGATGGGCAACGAGGGCACGCCGGAAGGCACCTACATCGGGATGGTGCGCCACAACGTCGATATCATCGTCAAGGCGCTCAAGTAGCGGGACGCGCGGAGTAGCGAAGCCATGAGAGCAGCGAGCAGCGGCGCGCGCGAACACCCCGCCGCAGGCACGACCCCCGTGGCGATCCACGACCTCACCGTGGCCTATCGCGACAAGCCGGTGCTGTGGGACATCGAACTGGCGATCCCCGCGGGCGTCCTGGCCGCCATCATCGGCCCGAACGGGGCGGGTAAATCGACCCTGCTCAAAGCCGCGCTGGGGTTGCTCCCGCTCGCCGCGGGGTCGATCCGGATTTTCGGCCGGTCCTATCGCGAGAGCCGGCGGCTCGTCGGCTACGTGCCGCAGCGGGGCAGCGTCGACTGGGATTTCCCCACCAACGCGCTCGATGTGGTCACGATGGGCACCTACGGCCGGCTGGGGTGGGTGCGCCGGCCCGGCGCGGCGCAGCGCGATCACGCGTTGCAGTGTCTCGACCAAGTCGGCATGGCGGACTACGCCGACCGGCAGATCAGCCAGCTCTCGGGCGGCCAGCAGCAGCGGGTCTTCCTGGCGCGGGCGCTGGCGCAGGACGCCCAGCTCTATTTCATGGACGAGCCCTTCGTCGGCGTGGACGCGACGACCGAACGGGTGATCGTGCACCTGTTGCACCAGTTGCGCACGCAGGGGAAGACCGTCGTCTGCGTGCATCACGACCTCGACTCGGCGCCGGACTATTTCGACTGGTTGGCGTTGCTCAACGTGCGCCTGATCGCCGCCGGCCCGTTCGCCGAGATCTTCACGCCCGAGAACTTGACGCGCACCTATGGCGGGCGGATGCACCTGCTCAACCAGCGCTTCGGGGCGGCCGGGGCGGGCGGCGAGGGCCGGCCATGATGCGGGTGCTGCACGACTTGCTCTTCGATTATACGCTGCGCAATGTGGCGCTCGGGTCGGCGTTGCTGGGCATCGTCAGCGGTGTCCTGGGGTGCTTCGCCGTGCTGCGGCGCCAGGGGCTGCTCGGCGACACGCTGTCGCACGCGGCCCTGCCCGGCATCTGTCTCGCCTTCATGGTGACGGGCTCCAAAGAGTTGCTGGTCTTGCTGGCCGGGGCGGGCCTCACGGGCTGGCTCGGCACGCTCCTCTTCCTGCGGATCGTGCGCGACACGCGCCTGGACCAGGACGCGGCCCTGGGGATCGTGCTCAGCGCCTTCTTCGGCTTCGGCATCATGCTCCTCACCTTCATCTCGAAGGGCAACAACGCCAATCAGGCGGGGCTGGACAAGTTCCTCTTCGGCCAGGCCGCCGCGCTGGTCACGCGCAACGTCCTCACGCTCGCGGCGATCGGCGGCGTGGCGCTCCTGCTGGTGGCGGTGTTCTACAAGGAGTTCAAGCTCCTCGCGTTCGACGCCGACTTCGCCGCCAGCCTCGGCTTCGCCACCGAGCGCTTGAGCGTGCTGCTCACCTCGCTGATCGTCATGGCGGTCGTGATCGGCCTGCAGACGGTCGGCGTCGTGCTGATGGTGGCGATGCTGATCGGGCCGGCGGTCGCCGCGCGGCAGTGGACGGAGCGCCTGGGCGTCATGATCGCGCTCGCGGCGCTATTCGGCGCGGTCGCCGGCGTCTGCGGCGCGGTCCTCAGCGTGACCCAGTCGCGCCTGCCGACCGGCCCGATGATCATCCTGAGCCTCACCGTGATCGTGCTGGGCTCGCTCGGCTTCGCCCCCGCCCGCGGCGTGGTCTGGGATTGGGGGCGCCGGTCGAGCGGGAGGGCGGGCGGCCATGAGCTCGGAGACGGTCATCCTCCTCACCGGCGTGCTGGTCGCCAGCGCCAGCGCGCTGCCGGGGTGCTTCTTGCTCCTGCGCAAGATGGCGATGATGTCCGACGCGATCAGCCACGCCATCCTGCCGGGGCTGGTCGCGGGCTACTTCCTCGCGCGCGGCCCCAACCTCCTCGCGGGGTTCCTCGGCGCGGCCGCGGCGGCGGCCCTCACCGTCGCCCTGGTGGAAGGGCTGCAGAACACGCGGCGCGTCGCCGGCGGCGCGGCGATCGGCATCATCTTCCCGGCGATGTTCGC
>JAUJNC010000021.1 GCA_030446525.1 Armatimonadaceae bacterium | reverse complement strand
ACGACGTGCCGCCGCGCGACCGCAACATCGCCATGGTGTTCCAGAACTACGCGCTGTATCCGCACATGAGCGTGTACGAGAACATGGCGTTCGGCCTCAAGCTGCGCATGCTCCCGGGCCTGCCGTGGCAGCTCACCCACATGGCCGAGGCGCGCCGGATCAAGGGCGAGATCGACCACCGCATCCAGAACGCGGCGGACCTGCTGGGCATCAAGCACCTGCTGGACCGCAAGCCCAAGGCCCTGTCGGGCGGCCAGCGCCAGCGCGTCGCCCTGGGCCGCGCCATCGTGCGCGAGCCGCAGGTGTTCCTGATGGACGAGCCGCTTTCGAACCTGGACGCCAAGCTGCGCGTGCAGACCCGCGCCGAGCTCATCAAACTGCACCGGCGGCTGGGCATCACCACGATCTACGTGACGCACGACCAGGTCGAGGCGATGACGATGGGCGAGCGCATCGCCGTCATGAAGGACGGCCTGCTCCAGCAGTGTGACACGCCGCTCAAGCTCTACCACGAGCCGGTCAACATGTTCGTTGCGGGCTTTTTGGGCACGCCCTCGATGAACTTCGTTGAGGCGCAGGTGGTCAAAAACGGCGCGCGGCCGCTCGTCGACGCGGGCGTGTTCCAGGTCCACCTGCCCCCGAACCGGGCCGAAGCGCTGGCAGGCTACACCGGCAAGTCCGTGATCTTCGGCATCCGCCCCGAGGACATCCACGACAAGGCGCTCACCCCGCCGTCCGCAGCCGACCTGGATAACGTCGTGCGGGTCAACGTGGACGTGGTCGAGCCGATGGGCGCCATCTCCACCGTCTACCTGACGTCGGGCGGCCACACCCTGATCGCCAACGTGGACGCGGAAACCAAGGCCAAGGAAGGCGCGCCGCTCGACGTGGTGATCGACGCGGCCGCCGCCCATGTCTTTGACAAGGACACGGAGCAAGCCATCGTCTGATCCGAGCTTCTCGCCAGGTGGCGCGGGGCGACCGATGCCGCGCTTGCCGCTGTGGCGCTTCGCGCTGGCGCTCGCGCTTGCCATGTTGCCGTGGCCGGCGGCGTGGATCGGGCTGTACCTGAACCGATCCGCGCCACTGGCCTTTTTGCTGTACCACGGGCTGTGCCTTGCGGGCGGGCTCCTGTTGCGCGCTCCCGGTCTGCCTTCCGCCGAGCGCGTCCATGGCTTGCGCCGCCGCCATCTGCTCGGCACGGTGCTCGGCGCCAACGCCTTGATGCTGCTGCTTTACGCGCTCGCCGGCGCGGCGCTACTGAACAAGACGCACACCCTCGGGTTTCTGTCCGCGCGCGGTTTGGGCCCCGCCTCCTATTTCTGGCTCTTCCCCTACTTCGCGCTCGTCAACCCGGTGGCCGAGGAGTTCTTCTGGCGCGGCGGGGTGTACGCCACCTTCCGCCATCTGTTCGCCTCGCCGCTGATGGCTGCCCTCGTCGCCGCCGCTTTCTTCGGCGGGTGGCACTGGCTGGTGTTCCGCTTGTTCGTCGCGCCGCCCGTGGCGCTCGCCGCGGCGCTGGGGGTCGTCCTTATCGGCCTCGCGCTCACCCTGGTTTACGAGCGCACGCGCCGGCTCGCCTACCCCATCGCGCTGCACGCCCTGGCGGCGGACGCCCCGCTTCTGTTGATCCTGCTGCTGCTGGGCCGGTCCTGACCCCGGGCGCCTTTCCCAAAGACGCCCGGGGCGCTCAGGTCAGGGCACGGGGTGGCCGATGCGCCGGACGGGGCCGGCAGCTTCTCCGGCCCGGCCCCGCACCGCTTTCAGGGCCAGAGCCGCCTCTCCTCCCTTTGCGTGATCACGGCGGGTAGTGTCCCCGCCCGCCGGCGTCTCGTTCGGGTCCAGAACCCACAGCTCGCGCCCGATCTGCAGCGTCGCGGCGGTGAAGAACAGCAGCCCGCCCGCGGCGGTCAGGTTCGCCGGGTTCGAGCTCGCTGGGCCCGCGACGATGTCCCCGACCAGGAGGGTGCCCTCGGGCGTTCCGTCGCTGCGGTAGAGTTCCGTCCCCGTGGCCGGCTCCGAGGCGACAAAGAACAGCGTGCCGCCCGCGTTCACCAGGTTCGCCGGGTTGGAGTTCCCAATGCCCGGGGCGATGTCCCGGACCAGGGTGGTCCCTTCCGTGGTTCCATCGCTCCTCCACAGCTCGCGCCCGGTCTGCTGAGTCACGGCACTGAAGAACAGCGTCCCGTCCACGTTGGTCAGGCTCGCGGGCGACGAACTCGCGAAACCCGGGGCGATGTCTCGGACCAGGACCGTGCCTTCGGCCGTCCCGTCGCTCTTCCACAGCTCCGTCCCCGCCGCCTGGGTGGCGGCGGCGAAGAACAGCGTTCCCCCCAGGTTGATCAGGCCCGGGGAGGGATCCCCGGGGAACCCGCCCCCCGGGAACGCACTGCTGCTGCCCGGGTTGATGTCGCGGACCAGCTCGGTGCCTTCGGCCGTCCCGTCGCTCTTCCACAGCTCCCTCCCGACTTCGGGGTTCGTGGCGACGAAGAACAGCGTGCCGCCCACGTCGGTCAGGCTCGCGGGCGATGAGCTGGAGGAGCCCGGGGCGATGTCGGCGAGCACTACGGTGCCTGCGGGCGTGCCGTCGCTCTTCCACAGTTCCGTTCCTATCCCCGGAGCGTCCGCGGTGAAGAACAGCGTGCCGCCCACATTGGTGAGGTTCGCCGGCGGACTAAAGGAGCCCGTGAAAGTGGCGACGAGCACGGTGCCTTCGGCCGTCCCGTCGCTCTTCCACAGCGCCGCTCCGCCTCCCGAGGTCGTGACGGTGAAGAACAGCGTGCCGCCCACGGCGGTCAGGTTCGCCGGGTTCGAGCTGCCGCCGCCCGGGACGATGTCGCGGACCAGCACGGTGCCGCCCGGCGTCCCGTCGCTTCGGTACAGCTCCGTGCCGGTAGTCGGAGCCGTGGCGGTGAAGAACGCCAGCTCGCCCACCGTGACCAGGTTTGCGGGGTTCGAACCGGTGGGGCCCGGGAAGATGTCCCGGACCAGCACCGTGCCCTCGGCGCTGCCGTCGCTTCGGTACAGCTCCGTTCCCGTCGCCGGCTCCGTGGCGCGGAAGAGCAGCGCCCCGCCCACATCGGCCAGGAGCGCGGGGTTCGAGCTCTCGGTGCCGGTGTTGATGTCCTCGATCACCGCGGTGCCCTCGGCCGTGCCGTCGCTCCTGAGGAGCTCTCTCCCCGTTTCCGGGTCGATGGCGCTAAAGAACAGGGTCCCGCCCACGTTCGTCAGGCCCGCAGGGTTCGAGTTCATGGGTCCGGGGAAGATGTCGCGGACCAGCGTGGTGCCCTCGAACGTCCCGTCGCTGCGCCACAGCTCGCGCCCGGCCGTCGTGGTTGTGGCGGCGAAGAACAGCGTGCCGTCCACGGCGGTCAGACTCGCGGGCGACGAGCTTGAGAAACCCGGGTTGATGTCGCGGACCGGGAGGGTGCCCGCGAGTGTGCCGTTGCTCCTCCACAGCTCCGTTCCCGTCGCCGAATCCGAGGCGGCGAAGAACAACGTATCGCCGACCGCGGTCAGGTTCGCGGGGCTGGAGCTCTGGGAACCCGGATAGATGTCCAGGATCAGCCCGGTGCCTTCCGGCGTCCCGTCGCTTCGGTACAGCTCGGTGCCGGTCGCGGTAACGGTGGCGGTGAAGAACAGCAGGTCGCCCGCCGCCGTCAGGTTGGTGGGGTTCGAGCTGAAGATGCCCGGGTTGATGTCCCGGACCAGGACGGTGCCTTCGGCCGTGCCGTCGCTTCGGTACAGCTCGCGGCCGGTCCCCAGGGTGGCGGCGGTGAAAAACAGCAGCCCGCCCGCGGCGGTCAGGCCCGCGGGCGACGAGCTGAGCGCGCCCGGATTGATGTCCCGGATCAGGACCGTGCCTTCCTCTGTCCCGTCCGTCTTCCACAGCTCCCGTCCGGTCACCGGATTGGTGGCGACGAAGAACAGCGTGTCGCCCACCACGGTCAAGTTCGCCGGCGACGAGCCCCACGAGGCCCGGGTTGATGTCACGGACCAGCATGGTGCCTTCAGCGCTGCCGTCGCTCCTCCACAGCTCGGTGCCTGTGGCTGAAGTGCTGGCGGCGAAGAACAGCGTATCGCCCAGGACGGTCAGGTTCGCCGGCGACGAGCCTGAGCGGTCCCGGGGCGATGTCGGCGACGGGCACGGTGCCCTCGGCCGTCCCGTCCGTCTTCCACAGCTCCCGTCCGGTCACCGGGTTGGCGGCGACGAAGAACAGCGTGTCGCCCACCACGGTCAGGTTCGCCGGCGATGAGGCTCACGGGGCCCGGGGCGATGTCGGCGACCAGCGTGGTGCCCTCGTCCGTCCCGTCGCTTTTCCACACGCCTCCACCCCGGTCTCCGGGTCGAGGGCGGTGAAGAACAGCGTGCCGCCCACGTTCACCAGGCTCGCCGGGTCGGAGCCCGCGCTGGCGGTGTTGATGTCGCGGACCAGCCGCTGCGCGAATGGGGCCGGCCGCAAGCAAGCTTGCCAGCGCAGCAACCCACGCGAAGAAGATCGTACTTCTCCCTTTGAACATCGTTGTCTCTTGTCTCCTTATTCCAGCGCGCCGTGTGGCATGTCACGGCGCATGTTGAAAACGATCACGAGCGGGGCAGGGCGGTATGAGCCCTGCTTGCCCGCTGTACGGGTAAACGTCTGCCCGTACAGAAGCGTAGCTCATGTGGCAGTGAACGAACGTCTGGCCTTTCCCTTTCTGGCGGAAGTTTTTACCCGCGTGTTTTCATTCTTCGTCCGCTGTTTTCCTCCTGGTCCATTTGCTGTTTCCTCCTGGGCGGGGCAGGGGTTCCCCGCCCCGGGCTTGACAGCCGGACGCAGGGTCTGTTATACTGCCGACAACGTTGATGCACGGCGTCGGCATCTCGGAAGCGGCGGTAAAGGAGCCGCGGGCGACTTTCCCCACGCGGGTGGGGTGGACCGGGAGCCTTCCGTGTAGAGACACGTGTTCCCCGTCCCCGCCGCATCTCTTTGCCGCTTCCGCGATGCGACCCCCTCACGGACTCTACGTTAAGGAGACGTTTGATACGCAATGACCCCGAAGGAAGTATTGGAGTACGCCCGGGAGAACGACGCCCGGGTGGTGGACGTCAAGTTCTGCGACCTGCTGGGCGCCTGGCAGCACTTCTCGATCCCGGCCCAGGCGCTGGAAGAGGAGATGTTCACCGAGGGGCTGGGCTTCGACGGCTCGTCCATCCGCGGCTTCCAGAAGATCAACGAGTCGGACATGCTGCTCATCCCCGACCCGAACGCCGTCTTCATGGACCCCTTCACCGAGGTGCCCACGCTCTCGATCCTGTGCGACATCCAGGACCCGCTGACGCGCGACCCCTACAGCCGCGACCCGCGCTACACGGCGAAAAAGGCGCAGGAGTACCTGAAGAGCACCGGCATCGCCGACACGGCCTTCTTCGGGGCCGAGGCCGAGTTCTACGTCTTTAACGAGGTCAAGTTCGACTATCGCGCGCACAGGCTCGTTCCACATGGTCGATTCGGACGAGGGCGTGTGGAACACGGGCCGGGACGAGAAGCCGAACCTGGGCTACAAGATCCGGCACAAAGAGGGCTACTTCCCCGTGATGCCGACGGACCAGTTCCAGGACCTGCGCACCGAGATGATGCTGACCATGATAGACATGGGCATCAACGTCGAGGTGCAGCACCTGAAGGTCGGCACGGCCGGCCAGGCGGAGATCGACCTGAAGTTCGCGCCGCTCGTCGAGCACGCCGACAACATGTTGATGTACAAGTACGTGATCAAGAACGTCGCCTTCCAGAACGGCTACACGGCCACCTTCATGCCCAAGCCGCTGTTCCAGGACAACGGGTCCGGCATGCACACCCACGTCTCGTTCTGGAAGGACGGCAGCACGCTGATGTTCGACGAGCGGGGTTACGCGCAGCTTTCGGAGCTCGCCGTCAGCTACATCGGCGGCATCCTGCGGCACGCGCCCGCCCTGCTGGCGTTCTGCGCGCCGACCACCAACTCGTACCGGCGCCTGGTCCCCGGCTATGAGGCGCCGATCAACCTGGTCTACTCGAACCGCAACCGCTCGGCCTGCTGCCGCATCCCGGCCTACTCCAAGTCGCCCAAGGCCAAGCGCGTCGAGTTCCGCGCCCCGGACCCGTCGTGCAACCCGTACCTGGCCTTCTCGGCGATCCTGATGGCGGGCCTGGACGGCATCCAGAACAAAATCCAGCCGCCCGCGCCCGTCGACAAGGACATCTACGAGATGGACCGGGTCGAGTTCAACGAGCCTGGGCATCAAGCAGACGCCGGGCACCCTGGCCGACTCGCTCGACGCCCTCGAGGCGGACCACGAGGTCCTGCTCCGGGGCGGCGTGTTCACCCGCGACCTGATCGAGACCTACATCGCCTACAAGCGCGAGCGCGAGGTGGAGCAGATCGCGCTGCGCCCGCACCCCTACGAGTTCGCCCTCTACTACGACGTGTAAGCCCGCTTCCCCTGGCCACCACCCTCGGCCAGGCGCCCAAGGGCCGCAGGCATCCCGCCCGCGGCCCTTGTCGAGCATTTTACCCTTGCCGAGCGTCGGGCCGCGTGTACCGGTGCGCCCAGCCTACGAGCACCGCCTGGAGCGGCAGCCTCATCCACAGAATTACGGGACTGATCTCGGGGTAAAGACCGGGGTGGAGCGCCATGTGAACGTTGGCCGGGAAGACGGCCACCAGCAGCGCGACCAGCCCCCAGGCGGCGACACGTGTGAACGCCGGCGCCAGCAGCATCGCCCCCAGCACCACCTCGAAGAACCCGCTCAGGTAAACCAGGAAGAGGGGCCAGGGCAGGTACGGCGGCATGATCCTGAGGTAGGAGGCGGGACTCACGAAATGACTCGCCCCGGCTACCACGAAGAGCATCCCGAGCGTAATCTTCCGTAGGCGCTTGAATGTCCGCACAAGTCATTGTACAACGGGAAACGGCCCGGAGCGCGTCCGGCGCAGCGGGCGGAGAAGCCGCGCCCCTGTTACCGAGGCGGATCGACTGCGGAAACTCGGCTTGCGTGCGGTGTCCGGCGGCCCAACAGGGTTATTGACAGGAAGGCAGGGTGCTGGTATACTGGACCGATCCAACCCTGCTAAGGTGCTTTAGCAGGCTTCGTCTTTTGGGAACGCCCCCGAGGAAAGGAACCCGATGAAGGTGTTCACACCACTCACCTCCGACGCGGCGGCAGACACTGCCCAGCGCCCTACTCTACACCGTTGTGGCCCGGCCCGCGCGTTCACTCTGATCGAGCTTCTCGTGGTGATCGCCATAATAGCGATCCTCGCTGCTATCCTTTTTCCTGTCTTTGCCCAGGCCCGGGAGAAGGCGCGGCAAATCACCTGCGTCAGTAACTTGAAGCAGATCGGCCTGGCGACTCTGGCCTACAGTCAGGACTACGACGAGACGTACCCGATGCAGGTATACACGAACCCGCCGGGCAATCGCAATATCAGCTGGCGTGAGGCGGTGATGCCTTATGTCAAGAACGGCACCGGCCAGAGATCCACCGTGGCCGGCAGTCAATACCTTGACCCGACCCGCGCCATCGGCGGGATGTGGTCCTGCCCCGCGACGACAGGCATCAAGGTGTACCAGGCAAACCCCAACATCGTCGGCGACGCCTACCCGAGAAAGCCGGGGGGGACCAGCGGGGGAACGTACATGCCGGCGAGCGTGGCCGCAATCACGCGGCCCGCCGACCTGGGCATGATCTTCGAGGTGGGGATCGATCTGACGACGAAAGAGGCCGACGGCACGGCACTACCGCAGGCATACGATCTGTTGCGGGCCGAACCGAATTGGTATTCCCCTGCCGGGACGTCCCCGACCAGTCCGCCCTCCGTTTTCCAGGGCCCGGGCTCCGTCCCGTTCGACGGCGACCGGACAGACCCGGCCAGTGTCACCACCATGGTCGGCCTTCCGCGCTACCGGCACCAGAACGCGACGAACGTGCTGTTCAGCGACGGGCACGTAAAGAGCGTGGTCAAGGGTCGGCTGAACTGGTGCGTCAACATCGCGCAGCAGGGGCGCGCCGGGAAGGGGAGCGGCAACGACGATTCGGCGAACTTTTTCGATGCCTACTTTGCTCCCGGTAATGCCTGTAGCGGTTTCTGATTCTCGCTGCCGCACCGGCTTTGCTGTTCTGCCACGCCTCTTTCCGCGCCACTCGGGACCCGCGCCCGGCGCTGCTGCTCCCTGGCATGCCGGGGGGACGGAAGGACCAAATCTCGGATGTTGAGGAACTCCCGACGCTGGAGCAGAGCCGGCGCCGCGTGTGTGGCTGGCTTGCTGACGCTGCTGACTCCTTGGGGGGCGCAAGCCGCCGAGAAGCATCTGCTGTACGTCGGCCGCGCGCCCAAAGACCGTGATGGCTTCCGCACGCTCAAGCCGTCGCTGGAAGTGTTCGACATCGACAACGGCCACAAATGGGTCAAAACGATTCCCCTCGCGGCGCCGCCGGGCACGGCTCCGGTGTTCAACATCCGCGGCATCACCGCGAGCGCCGCCACCAAGAAGCTCTACATCGCGCACTACGGCAGCTACAAAGAGCTGCGCCGCGGCGGCCCGATGTCCGGCCACGTGCTGTGTCTGGACCTGGAGACGGAGAAGGTGCTGTGGAACCGCTCGTATGCCTCTTCGGTGGATCGCGGCGCCGTCACCCCCGACGGCGCCAAGCTTTTCCTGCCTTCAGGCGAGAGCGCCAGCACGCCCTACTTCTACATCATCGACGGCGTAAGCGGCCAGGAAAAGGCGGAACAGCGCATCCCGGTGGCGCCCTTCACGCACAACACGGTGGTCACGCCCGACGGCTCGCGCGTCTTCCTGACCGCATTTGGCACGTTTGATAACGGCCTATACGAGCCCTACGTGAGGGTGGCCGACACCCGCAGCGGCAAGGTGGTGCAGAAGGTGGGGCCGTTTGCGGCGCACGTGCGGCCCATCACCATCAACGGCGAGGGCAGCCTGGTCTTCGCCTGCATCAACAAGCTGATCGGCTTCCAGGTGGGCGATGTGCGCAGCGGCAAGGTGCTTTATACGGCGCAGGCGCCGGCGGAAAAGTTCCCGCCGTTGCAGCGCAACGTGGTGCTCAGCCACGGCATCTCGATGACCGCCGACGAAAATGAAGTATGGGTCGTCGATCAGGTGCGCAGCGGCGTCCACGTCTTTGACGTCCGCGGCCTGCCGCAATCGGCGCCGGTGTGGAAGGCCTTCATCGACACGAACGGCGGACGCGAGAAAGATGACAAGGGCCAGTATCTCTACGGCGAGACCGGCATCTTCGGGCAGCCCGGCTGGATCATGTCGAGCCTGGACGGCAAGTATTTCTATCTCGAAACCGGCGAGATCCTCGACACCGTCGGCAAAAAGGTCGTCGGCCAGGTTCGTCGGCGAAAATGGCAAGTACCTGCACAGCCGGTTTGCTCTCGAAGTGGTCTTCGATGGCGACAAGTTGGTGCGTGTGGGCGATCAGCAGGGCGTCGGGCGACGAACGCAGAAACCCTACTCTGGGCGGCAAACCCGTGCGACGCCTACCGCTGCGAGGCCGCCGTCAGTGCAACGCCGCCCATGACCAGCAGCGCGCCGAGGATGCGCCAGATGTTGACGGGATGCTCCGGCAGCCCCAGCGCCCCGAAGTGGTCGAGCACGAGCGAAGCGGTCATCTGCCCGGCGACGACGAGTCCCAGCGTGAGCGCCGCCCCCACCTGTGGTGCGACCACGATCGTGGACCACACGTAAAACGCGCCCAGCAGGCCCCCGAGCCATATCCACCACGGCGCCTGCGACAAGCGGGCGATGGCGGGCACGGGGTAGCGCGCGGCGAAACAGTACACGAGCGCGCCGAGCGCCCCCACGAGGAAAGAGACAAAAGTGGCCTGCATCGGCCTGCCCAGGTGCTGCCTGAGTCCGGTGTTGAGTCCCACCTGGACCGGCAAGGCGGCTCCGGCCAGCAGGGCGAGCAGGTAAAGCAGCCAGTTCATCGGGACGTCTCCTAACTGTCGTAGGGGCTGGCGCCGTTCAGGTTGACGCGGCCGTCGGGCCTGGGGGAGACGGGCGAGTTTTTACGGATGTAATCCCGCACGACGTCGAGGCGGGCGCGCTTGGTGTCCACGGCGTCCACGGCGTAGGTCTTCACCGAGCGGGTGAAGTAGTAGGAGTTGGCCGCGCCCGCGTACAGCCTGTCGTCCTGGATCGGCTGGCCGTCGAGGGTGGCGCTGACGAGACGCCACCGGCCGCGCGGCCCGCCCCCGGCGTCCGCGCCGGAGGTGCCGGGGGCGGGCCGCTCCTCGCGGCGCAGGCTCGTAGCGCAGGCCGGCCGACGTGGCGGGGCGGGTGGCGACGAGCAGTTTCTTGAGGTCGGCGCCCTTGATCTTGAAGGTGTAGACGGTGTTCTGGAAGGGGTCCA
Organism: Armatimonadaceae bacterium; assembly: GCA_030446525.1. Next base: position 37,973 of record JAUJNC010000021.1, on the reverse strand, counting down.
GGGTCACCAGGTCCGCCATCGTGATCGGCCCCTTGAGGATCGGGGCGCGGACGCCGCCGAAGTTTTCCAGGTCGAACTCGGCCCCGGACGCCTCCTTCACGGCGTCGGCGACCAGGTAGTAGTTGGTCGGGTCCAGGCCGTCCACCTCGGAAAAGTCGTCGGTGGCCTGGCCCACCCGGGCGGCGTACTTGTCCTTGATCTTGTCCCAGTACCCGGCCACGGTCCTGGCCACGGCGGGATCGTCCGCGTACCGGTCCGTGACGGGCAGCAGAGACGCGGCATACTTCGAGACACGCCAGCGGTTGTCGGCCCCTCGGTCACGGTCACGTCCAGCCGGCCCAGGCTCCCCCACCCACTGGTGCGCCTGCACGATGATCGTGCCCTTCGGGTCGCCGGGGCCGGGGTTGTCGGCCAGCGCGTAGATGCCGTGGGGCACGCGGGTGTGTGAGTGGCCGCCGACGATGATGTCGATCCCGGGCACCTCACGCGCCATCCGCCGGTCCACGTCCAGCCCGTCGTGCGCCACCAGGACCACGAGATCGGCCTGTTGCGCAGCCGCGGCGCCGGCTCGCGGGCGACGTCGAGGGGGTCGCGCACGCGGAACGCCTCCTCGGCGGCCTTGTAGGTCCGGCTGGAGGAGGTGGTAAGGCCGAAGACGGCGACCTTGAGCCCGTCCCAGGTTGTAATCTGGTAGGGCGGCAGGGGCGTCTTGTCCCCGTCTTTGTGGTAGACGTTGGCGAGCAGGTACGGGAACCGGATCAGGCGCGCCAGGCTCGCCGAACTGCGCGGCGGTCATGTTGAAGTCGTGGTTGCCGGGGACGGCATAGTCGTAGCCGACCCCGTTCATGGCGTCGTAGTCCGCCTTGCCCAGGAACTCCGTCGAGAACGGCGTGCCGTCCATGCAGTCGCCGGCGTCGAAGAGGAAGACGTTCTTCTCGCGCGCCCGTATCTGGCGGACCAGGGTGGCGCGCCGGGCGATGCCGCCGATGTTCTTGCGCGCCGGCATCCGGGCCACGTCGTCGTCCTTGGAGACGCGGTCGGGGTAGGAGAAGGGCAGCAGGTGGCCGTGCTGATCGTTGCTATGAAGGATGACGAACGACCTGGTATCTCCCGGCGCGGCCTGCAGGGGCGTCCCGGTTGCCAGAAGCGCGATGACGAAAAGATGCGCGGCGAGGCGAAAGCGGATAAGCAAAGCTACGTCACTCCCAGGGATCCGGAAATATCGACTGGTAGCGCACGCCCTGGCGCGGCTCGGCCATCAGGGCGACCGCGTCGCGCCAGGCCAGATAGTGCGGCGTCTGCTGGTGGGCGGCGAAATCCTCCGGCGACCGGTACACCTCGTACAGGAAGAACCCTTCCGGCTCGCCCTCGGCGGGCGCCGTCGCCAGGCGCAGCACGTCGAAGCGGACGTTGCCCGGCTCCTGCCGGGTGCCCAGATGGTTGCGCCGCGCCTCCAGGAACGCTTCGCTCCGGCCGGGCAGCACCTTGATGGTCACGCAGACAACGTACATCGTTTTCTCCTTACGCCGGCTCGGGGGCGGCGCCGTAGACGGCGCGGGGGCGTGGGCGCAGTTGGCCCAGCGTTGGTTGCCGTAGTCGAAGTGCCACCATTCGCCCTCGTAGCTGGTGAAACCCGCGCCGGTCATGGCGTGGAACAGGAGGCGCCGGTTCGTGGTGAACGGCTCCTGCGGGAATTCCTCGAAATAGCGCGTGGCCGACTCCGGGGCGACCTCGTCCGGGGCGGTGCCCATGAGCAGCTCGAAGCCGGAGGCGGACTCGACCAGGCACACGTCCACGGCCCCGCCCGTGCGGTGTGGCGGCGGGCACCGGGGGTCCGCGCTGGGCGACGCCACGAACTTGCCGACGAGGAGGGCGATCTCCTCGTCCGAGGCGCCCGGGCTGGCCGCCGCGACCTCGGCCCGGAAATGATCGTACAGGTAGCGCTGCACCCCCAGCGGCCGGAACCCGTCGAAGACAAGGAGTCCCACGCCGGGGGAAGCGCGCGGGCCGCGCGTAGCAGCCGCTCCCGGACCCCGGCGCGCGCACCCAGACCGTTTCCGGGGCGCCGGGGATCCCGTCGAGCGCGTACTGCGCCCGCACCCGGACGCCTCCTCCCTCCGCCAGCACGACGAGCGGCTCCCCGTTCTCCGCGATGGGCAGCCGCGCCCAGTTCGCAGGCTCCGACAGGGGGGATGGGCGCGGCGCCGCGGCGCTCACCCTACGCCTGTCCCTCGGCGCGCGCCGCCCAGAGCAGACCGCGCGTACACAGCCGCAGCACCTCGGGCTGGCGCACCACGGCGGCCACATGGCCCAGCGAGCAGTACGCGACGCGGCCCTCGCCGTAGTATTTGGTCCAGACGACCGGCATATCGAACGGCCCGTTGGGCACATGCGGCCCGTCGGCGGTGGGGAAGCGCGTCGTCGCCAGCACCTTGATCGCCGGGTCGACGTGCATGTAGTACTGCTCCGATTTCACGGGGAATTCGGCGGGGCTGCCCTGCGTGATGAAGTGGCTCGGGTCGGTGATGCGCACCGTGTACTCGACGCCGTCGTTGCCCGGGTGCGCCACCCACTGGCCGCCGGTCATGAACTGGTATTCGGTCGCCTCCCGGAACGAGTCGCACATGCCGCCGTGGCACCCGGCGATGCCGACCCCGCCCTTCACCGCCGCGGTCAGCGGCGTCGCCTGTTCCCGGGTGATCTTGCCCATCGTCCAGACCGGCACGATCAGGTCCATCTGCTTCAGCTTCTCGCCGTCCAGGAACGCGTCCAGCGTGTCCGACACCTCCACGTCAAAGCCGTGGCTGAGGAGCGCGTCGTTGAAGATGCCGGTGACCTCCTGGGGCTGATGCCCGTTCCATCCGCCCCAAACGATCAAGGCTTTCTTTTGGGCCATTTCGTCGTCTTCTCCTTTGCCGGGCATTGCGCCCACGCCTAAGGAATTCGACGCGAGCCACGCCAACTCCTGCGACGGCAAAAACGGACGGGGTGCTGAAGCGCCCCGTCCGTTTTTGCCAGATAGTAGCAAGAGAGTATCAGGGTACGTCCCCGCAAGCTGCGGCCCATTTCTCGGGAAAATACGCAGCAACTTTGGAAAGGATGCCATGTTCGGCAGCGGGCAATGGTTCCAGTTGAAACCGCTCAGACTGCCAAATGGCATCGCTTGCGTAAGGATAGAGCTTGAGCTGACCGCCCGATTCGCCATACCATTCAACGAGCGTGCCGTGGTCGTCATCCCCGTTGAGGTGGCGAGACACCACCTCTTTCCCCTTTACTAGCCGTTTTGCGAAGTACCACCTGAGCGCGTGCGCGTTTACCATGTTAAGCCGGAACTGATGCAACTGGTACCAACCGGCACGGCTCCAAGACAGCACGAGGTACGAACTTTTGGACAGGTCTATCCTCCCACCTGACAGGAAGCTCTCGGCCTCATGCCATGCCTGCAGGAGATTGGTGAGTGCCTCACCAACCTCCTGCGGCCGTTCTTTGTAGTTAGCTTGATGGATACCTTTTGTGGCGAGATAATCCCAGAACTTGCCTGCCGAATTCGATACCTCCACCGTAACACGCCCGTCCCGATCAATGCGGTTCAGTTCGCTCCGCATCTTGCACGAGAGCCCAAACTTTGGCGAGACCGTATCCGGTCTTGTCAGGAGTACATCGAAGAGTTCCTTACTTTCAGAAGCACTCCCCGCAAATGTGAGCGCCACAGCCCGCTCAAAATCACGCCACCCGGAAGGTTCCTGCCATCCTTCAAGGTGAGCATACCCGTACCGTCCTGGTATGTGGAGAGAATCAAACGTATCTTTTCGATCTCCCCTGCAGTTGGGTCCCGGTCGACGAACGCCAGCGACACTATTCCCTTAATTCTCCTTCGGTGGGTAGTTCCAATTCATCCTTTATAAGCACATCAGTGCTAACATCAAACAAACGCGCCGCCCCCAGCACGAACTCCGTTGTGGGCGTCTTCTTCCCGGCCTCAAGTTCGCTGATGTAGCTGTGCGCTCCGAGACCAAGCGCTTGGGCAAGCTCTTTAAGCGTCATACTAGACCGCGTTCGCAAAGTGTGCAGTTTCTCACCAAAGCGTTGCATTTCCGGTCTTGACAACACATCAGCACCTGTGCTAGAATGTCGCTAGTAGAGACATAAGCAAGTCATAGAGGAGGCATCATGGCAAAGGTCAGCGAGCATCGAATGATAAATAGCCCTTTCAAGTGGGTGGGGGAAATCCCGCCTCCGCAAACAAATTATCAACTTGCTGCCTTCTCACGATTGTTATCTTGAACTTTTCGCGGGAGCGGCCTGGGTGCTTTTTGGTAAAACGCCTAGTTCCGTGGAAATCCTGAATGACATCGACCAGGACCTTGTAACTTTTTTCGGGTAGTAAAGGAACGTCCCGAGGAGCTAATTGCATCTTTCGAATGGGAATTAGTTTCTCGTGCTGAGTTGAGCGCCTGGCATCCCTTGATTCTTCTTGCCTGTCCGAGGTACAACGCGCGCACCGTTTTTATTACCTGATCATGGCAGGCTGGGGTGGGGGAACTCCATTATCCTCGCTTACAAACCAGCATTAGTGACGGAGGTCATGGCAACCGCCTGATTGGCGCACTCAAGACATTAGAAGAGCGTCTACAGCCCGTCCATAACCGCCTACGCACGGCTATAATCGAATGCCTGCACTGGCGTGACTGCCTTGATCGTTATGACCGCGAAGGCGTGTGTGCCTATATAGATCCTCCCTATCCGGAGAACAAATGCAACTATGCCAACAACATGCGCTCATGGGATGATCATCGGGAGCTTGCCGAAAGGCTAAAGAGTTCTAAGTGCCAGTGGATTTACTCGTCTTACGACACACCCGAGGTGCGCGCCCTGTTTCCGGATCACTTTATCGTTCCTGTGCAGTCGGCGTCCGGCATGAACACGGAAAAGCGGAGCAGTAGCCGTGTACTAAATAAGGAGGTGCTGATTACCAACTTCGCCCCACCCAGCGAAGTATACTGCATTCAACACGAACAACGCCAAACCAGACTTCTGCTGGAAGACGGGGCAACTTATGGCACGACTGCCCAAGAAACTAATCGGCCCGTCAGCTAGGGATTTAGCATCGTGACTCCTACAAACTTGTCGCTACCGGGTTGATTATCGGTGGATCTACTATGTATCGTACTTGGTCTCGTATCTCATGAGACCAGACAAACAAGCAAGCTAAGCAGTGCTAGCAATGCGGCTACTTGCTGTCCACGGATATGTGCCACATTCGACGCGAGCCACGCCAACTCTGCGACGAGCAAAAACGGACGGGGCGCCGAAGCGCCCCGTCCGTTTTCAATACGTCGATAGCAGCGCGCGGGATCGAACCGCGGACCTTCGGGGTATGAATCCGATGCTCTAGCCAGCTGAGCTACGCTGCCGTGAACATTTGAAATTCTACCATGTTTGCCCCTGCCCGTCAAGGAAACCTCAGGGCGCGACGCGGCGGACGCGGTGGTTGTTGGAGTCGGCGATGTAGAGAGCGCCGTCGGGGCCGACCACGCAGCCGTGGGGACGGTCGAGGCCGGCTTGGGCGGCGGGGCCGCCGTCGCCGTGCCCGCCTTTGGCGCCGCCGGCGACCGTGGTGATGACGCCCGTGGCCGCGTCGACACGGCGGATGGCGTGGTTCTCGGTGTCCACGATGTACAGGTTGCCCTGCCTGTCGCAGCGCACGCCCTTGGGGCCGTTCAGGGCGGCGCGCGCGGCGGGGCCGCCGTCGCCCTCGTAGCCCTTGCGGCCCGTGCCGGCGTAGAGCGTGACGATCCTGGTGCGCCCGTCGACGCGGCGCACGGCGTTTCCCTCACGCTCGCAGACGTACACCGTCCCGTCGCGCCCGTCCACGGCAACCGCCCGCGCCCCGTCGAACGAGGCCGACGACAGGGGGCCGCCGTCGCCCTCGCGCACCCGCCGCCCGGTCCCGCCGAAGGTCGAGATGATCCCCGTCTTCCGGTCCAGGCGGCGCACGCGGGTGTCCCGCACGTCCGCGATGAGCAACCCGTCCTTGCCGTCGAGCACGCAGTCGTTGGGCTCCCGCATCTGCGCCTTCGCGCCCGGGCCGCCGTCGCCGGCGTAGCCCCTGGTGCCGTCGCCCGCCACCGTGGTGATGATGCCCGTCCGCCCGTCCACATGGCGCACGCAGGCGTTCAGCCGGTCCACGATGTACAGGTCGCCCGCCGCGTCCACCACGGCGTAGGGCTCGTTCAGCGCGGCGCGCGTGGCCGGCCCGCCGTCGCCCTCATAGCCCTTGCGCCCGCTCCCGGCCACGGTCGTGATGCGCCCGGACCGCTTGTCCACACGGCGGATGACGTGGTTTTCGGCCTCGGCGATGTACAGGTTGCCGTCCCGGTCGAAGTCGCAGTGGAACGGCTGGCGCAGCAGCGCCTTGGTCGCGGGCCCGCCGTCGCCCGCGTACCCGGCTTCGCCCGCGCCCGCGACCGTGGTGATGGTACCAAATGTCGTCAAGGGAACCTCCTGAACCCCACCCTCCCTGCCAGAGGGGTATATGCAGGAGCTTTCGGCGCGCGCGTTGTATCCTCCTGCCGCCGGGCGTCCTCCGGACGCGCAGAGATTCTTGCCGCGGACGGCGCACGTGCGATACACTGACGGGGAGCTACAAGGAGTCCTGCCACTATGCCTCGCACCACCGCCTCCCGCGCAGTCTTTGCCGCCGCCACCGCCTTGCTCGCTGCCGTCGCCCCGCAGCATGCACGCGCCCAGTCGCCGGTGCCGTCCGAGCCGCGCGGAACCGAGATACGCGGGTTCTGGGTGGACGGTTTCAACCCCGGCATCAAGAGCAGGGCGGAGGTGGATACCCTGCTCGCGCGGCTGCGGCGGGCGCACTGCAACGCGGTCTTCGCGCAGGTGCGCAAGCGCGGCGATGCGTACTACTTTTCCCGTTACGAGCCGCTCGCCCGGGACAACCGGTCCGGCTGGGACCCCCTGCGCTACCTGATCGAAAAAGCGCACGCGGCCCGCCCGCGCGTCGCGGTCCACGCCTGGATCAACATGGGCGCGGTCGGCGCGCCGTTCGACCCGGGCCACATCCTCGCCAAGAACCCGTCGTGGCGCTCGCTTTCCGACACCGGCGAGAACGACGACAAGGAGGCCGTCAAGATCGACCCCGGCGTCCCCGGGGCCGCCGAGTGGACCTACCGGGTGTACCTGGATGTCGCGCGCTCCTACGACGTGGACGGCATCCACTTCGACTTCGTGCGCTACGGCGGCGCCCGCTGGGGCTACGCGCCGGCCGCGGGGGCCCGCGTCAACGCGCGCCACGGTCGGCAGGGCGCGCCGGCGTGGGATGACCCCCTGTGGCGGCAGTGGCGGCGCGACCAGGTGACCCAGCTGGTGCGCAAGGTGTACGCCAACGCCGTCGCGGTGCGGCCCGGCATCGTCGTCTCGGCGGCGCTCATCGCCTGGGGGGACGGCCCGCGCTCCGAGGAAGATTGGGAAACATCGTCGGCGTACCGGGCGGTGTACCAGGACTGGCGCGCGTGGCTGGAGGAGGGGATCCTCGACCTGGGCTGCCCCATGACCTACTTCGCCGCGCCGCGCCACCGCCCCTACCAGGAGCACTGGGCCGAGTGGATCAAGGAGCACCAATACCGTCGCGCCGCCACGATCGCCGTGGGCACGTGGCTGAACACGCTCCCGGAGACGTTCGACCTCATCCGGATCAACCAGGCGCCCAGCGCCGCATCGGGCAAAAATGCGGCGGGCACGCTCCTGTACTCGTACAAAGGCACCAACGCCGTCGTCGCTCCCGGCGGCAGGCGGGCCTCAGACGCCTACAACGAAGCCGTCTACGACGCGCTCCCGCAGGTCTTCGCCGGCGCGGTTCCCTTCCCCGCGTTCGGGTGGAAAACCCATCCGGCCACAGGCCACATCAAGGGCACGGTGCTGACAGGAAAGGCGCTCCTGTGGGCCGACGGTGCGGAAGTCACGTTTGAAGGCGGCGGGACGAGGCGCACGCAAACGGCGAGCGGCACCGGCTTCTTCGCCTTTATCGACCTGGCCCCCGGCCCCTACACCGTCACGGCAACCTACCGCGGTCAAACCTCCACGCCACGGACCGTCCTGGTCAGGCCGGGCGAGGTGGCATCGGCGGACTTCCTGCTGGCGAGCGGCGACCTGCCCCCACCGCGTCCCGTCGGGGGCGTCAGCAGGGCGGGGGAGGGGGCGCGGGTGCTGCTGCAGGCGCGCACCGTTACGGTGGGAACCGACACCCTCGGGGAGCGCTTCTTCGTGGTCGATCGCATCGGCGCGGCGCCGCTCAGGGTCCGCGCGCCCAGGAACCTGTTCCTGCCCGTGACGCGCGACGACCTGGTCACGCTGACCGGCACGCTGCGCACGGAGGGGGGTCGCACCGTCCTGGTCGCCGACGCCGTGCAGGTGGTCGGCAGCCGCCCGTTATGGCAATAAAGGCAAGCAGGGGCCCCTGCTTGCCGCGCCCCCTCATCCCCCGCTTGTCCCTTCCCTCTGATGGCAGTGGCGGCAGCGCGCCTCGTAGTGCTCCTGCGCGCCGACCAGGATGGTGGGGGCGGAGTCCGGGGCGGGCTTGCCATCGATCAGGCGCTGGGAGCGGGACGCGTCGGCCCCGCAACGGGCGCAGATGGCGCGCAGCTTCACCACCTCGTCCGCCACCGCCAGGAGCGCGGCCATCGGCCCGAACGGGCGCCCGCGGAAGTCCATGTCCAGCCCGGCCGCCACGACGTGATGCCCCCGGTCGGCGAGCCGCTGGCAAACGTCTATGATCCCCGTGTCGAAGAACTGCGCCTCCTCGACGGCGACCACGTCGGTCGCGGGCTCGACCCGCCGCCACAGCTCGCCGCTGTTTCCTACCGCCGCGGCCCCGTGGAGGACGCCGTTGTGCGAGCGTATGGCGGCGCCGTCTGCGCGCGTGTCGAGCGCCGGCTTGAACACCTGGACGGTCCGGCGGGCGTACAGGGCGCGGCGCACGCGGCGGATCAGCTCTTCCGTCTTGCCGGACAACATCGAGCCGGTGATCACGACGAGCGACCCCGCGGGTGCGCAGGGCAGATCTTCGGGGCGGGGGACCATATTCAGCCGGCTACGCTCGGGAAGCGGCGTAGCCGCGCACGAAGCCGACGCACTGGGCGATCTCCGGCACGGAGCTTTCCCAGTTGTGCTCGTACTCGATGGACAGGTTGCCGTCGAAGTTCTGGCGTTTCAGCTCGTCCAGGATGCCTGCGATGTCCGAAACGCCCGTTCCGAACGGCACGTCGTGGCCGTTCGGGGCGAAGACGTGCAGGTCTTTGAGGTGGCTGCTGATGACGCGGCCCTGCAGCGTCTTGAGCGCGTCCACCGGCTTGATCCCCGACCGCACCCAGTGCCCCGTGTCCGCACAGGCCCCCAGGCGGGGGTCGCGGGCCTTCACCAGGGACAGCACATAGCCGGGGTCCCAGTGCCGGTAGTCGGGGTTCTTCGCGCGTTTGGGGTGGTTGTGGATGGCGAGCTTGACGTCGTACTCTTTGACCAGCTTCTCCAGCAGGTCCATCGCCTCGGCCTTCGGCTCGCTGGTGACCGCCGGGATCCCCATCTTTCTGGCGAACTCGAACACCTTGCGGCTCTGGGCGTCGTCGTTGGGCAGGCCGACGACGCCGAAGTTGACCGCCAGTATGCCGTGCGTCCGGAGCTTGTCTTTCAGCCTGGCGATCACCGCGTCGGGGGCGTTCTGATCCACCTTGGCGTCCGGCTCTTCCGGGCTCAGCTTCTGGCCGGGGTAGAACTCGATGACCTTGCCCCCCGTCTGGGCGGTCTTCTCGATCGCCTCGAACGCGCTGAAGCGGTTGAAGCTGTACGCCTGGGCGCCCAGCGCCCACCCCCCGATGCGGTGCTCGGCGGGTATCTTCCCCGCGGCGGCCGCGCCCCGGGCGGGCCGGGGGATCACACCGAAAAACGCCGCCGCCGTGATGGTTTTGCCCAGAAACTCACGGCGCGTGCTGCCTTCGTTTGACATCACCAACGCTCCTTTGCTATCATCGTATCGTCTGGGTTTATTCGGCAACCCGCCCCGCGTCTCCTGCAGCGTAACCTTTGGGCTCGCAGGCGTGTCCTTATATCATCCGAGGAGAACCCGATGACGTCCGTACCCATCTACCTGCGAGACCACGGCGGCCTGTACCAGAACGACCCGCGGCAGGCGGCGCTGCGCTGGTTCCGGGACGCGAAATACCACCTGTCCCTGCACTACGGCCCGTACTCGCTGCCCGGCCGGCGCGAGTGGGTGCAGCAATGAAACGCAAGCTTCTGGCTGTCGGTCTGTTGCTCGCGTTCGTGGTCGGCGGCATGTGGTGGGGCGCCCGCGGCCTGGGGAGGGCGGCGTCGGCGTCGGGGCGCTCCGAAGCCGTCGACCGGGGCGACGTCGCCGTCAAGGTGACCGAGACCGGCACGATCGAGCCGCTGAAGAAGGTGGAGGTCAAGTCCAAGGTGGCCGGGCGCGTGGCGCGGCTCACCGTCCAGGAGGGCTCGCGCGTCCGGGCCGGTCAGCTTCTGGTGGAGATCGACCCCACGGAGATCAACAGCCAGGTCGAGCAGATGCGGGCGCAGCTTGAGGGGGCGAACGCCCGGTACCGGTCCGCGGCGCGCGGGGTGGGCTACCAGGCGGAGCAGACGCGGGCGGCGATCCGGCAGGCGCGCGAGGCGCTGCGCGCGGCCGAGGCGCGGCTGGCCGTCGCTCGGGAGGAGTACGCGGCCCAGCCCGCGCGGACGCGGAGCGACGAGTCGCAGGCCGGGGCCAGCCTCCAGGTCGCCCTGGACAGCCTGGCGCTGCTCAAAAGCGCCACCCACCCGCAGGCGCTCGTCCAGGCGCGGTCCGGCTATGACGAGGCGCAGGTGGGCGCCGACAACGCCGAGCGCAGCCTCGCCCGCAATCAGAAGCTCCTGGCCAAGGGCTTCGTTTCCGAACAGGTGGTGGACACGGCGCGCGCGGAGCTGGCCGCCGCCCGGTCACGCCGTGACCAGGCCGAAAAGCGCCTCGACCTGATCGGGGAACAAAACCGCCTCGATATCGCGGCGGCCGAGAGCCGCGTGGCGCAGGCCCGGGCGGCGCTGGAGCGCTCGCGCGCCGACCGCTCCGCCGTCCCGATCCGCCGGCAGGAGGTCGTCTCGGCGCAGTCGGCCGTGGAGCAGGCCCGCGCGCAGTTGCGGGCGGCGCTGTCCGGCACGGAGCAGGACCGGATGCGGCAGGACAGCGTGGCCGAGGCGCGGGCCGCGGTCGTGCAGCTGGAGAACCAGCTCCGCGAGGTGGAGGTCCGCCAGCGCGACACGCGGCTCGTGGCGCCGATGGACGGCGTGGTCACCCGGCGCTATGTCGAGGAGGGGGAGCTGGTCACCTCCGGCGTCAACTCGTTCTCCGCGGGCACGCCGATCCTGCAGATCGCCGACCTGTCGCGGATGCTGATCACGATGAGCGTCAACGAGGTGGACGTGTACCGGATCCGACCCGGCCTGCCGGTCGAGATCACCGTCGACGGCGCGCGCGGCGACCTGTTCGCGGGTCGCGTCCGCAAAGTCGCCCCGGCGGCCCTGGGCAGCGGCGGCGCGGGCGGTACAGGTGGGATGGGTGAGCAGCGCAGCAGCAGCGGCGGCACACGCGGTGGCGGGGTGATCCGCTTCGCCGTCGAGGTGCTGGTGGACCGTCCCGACCCGCGCCTGCGACCCGGCATGAGCGCCCGCTGTACGATCGTCATCGACCGCCGTAAAAATGTTTTGCGCGTGCCGGGCAGCTGCGTGGAGGGCAGCGGGAACAAGGCGACAGTGCAGGTGGTCACGGCCACAACAAAAGACGGCAAGACCATAAACACCCACACGCCCCGCGCCGTCACCACGGGCCTGCGAGGCGACAGCCACACCGAGATCGTTTCGGGCCTGCGCCAGGGCGAGCGCGTCAAGCCCGGCGCCTACACCGGTCCTGCGCGCAAGGAAATCGGCCTGGAGTTTTAGCCAGCCGCAACAAGGCGCAGACGGGAAAATCCCCTCTTGACGTCCTCCAAGTTATGTGCTATATTCACAACGTTGTGAGCACAACATTCCGGGAGGATCGGCAATGGCGGCACGCTCGCCTGTCACAATAAAGGAGATCGCGCAGCGGACCGGACTGTCGATGCCGACGGTCTGCCATGTCCTCGGCAGCCGGGGACATAAGTACCGGCCGGAAACACGCGAGCGCGTCCTGGAGGCGGCGCGCGAGCTGGGATACCGTCTCCACAGCTCGGCCCGCGCCATGCGCACCGGGCGCTACGGGGCGGTGGCGCTGCTGCTGAGCACCGTCGGGTCGCGCAGCACCCTCCCGGGCTCCCAGCTGGACGCCATCCACGATGCCCTGGCCGAGCAGGATCTGCACCTGACGCTCACCAAAGTGCCTGATGAGAAGCTGACCAGTGAGGGTTTCGTTCCCAAGATCCTGCGCCAGTCGATGGTGGACGGTCTGCTCCTTAACTATTTCGCCGACATCCCGCAGCGCATGGTCGATCTGATCCACCGACACGATATCCCGTCCGTGTGGATCAACTCCAAGCAGGAGAGTGACTGTGTGTATCCCGATGATCGCGATGTCGGGCGGCGGGCGACCGAACACCTGCTGCGCCTGGGGCACCGCCACATCGCCTATGTAGACCACCCGATCTCCCACCATTACAGCGCGGTGGATCGCCGACAAGGCTACCAGGATGCCATGAAGCAGGCGGGGCTTTCCCCCCGTCTTCTGCCGCTGGAACGACCGGAATCCACGACTCCTGCGGCACGGGAGGCCGGCTGGCTGAAGATGCCGGAGCGGCCGACGGCGGTGATTGCCTACGCTCCGCCGGTAGCGCAGGCGCTGGTATACGCCGCGCTCGCGCAAGGTCTGCGCGTCCCGGAGGACCTTTCCGTGGTGAGCTTTTCCTACGAGCCGGTCCATTTTATTACCGTTTCCATCGCCACCTGGATCGTCCCCAGCCACGATATGGGCCGGACGGCGGTCCAGATGCTTGTTTCCAAGATGGAGGAACCGGGCCTGACCTTGCCACCCCGCGTGATCCCGTTTCGCCTGCTGGAAGAAGGCGCCACGATCGCGCCGCCGTTCGCCGGGTAGTCATCTGCCTGGTATCGATGCAACAGCAAAGGAGGGTTTCATTCATGTACCGACGCACCGCCGTGGCCATGCCATGATCCTGACTGCCCGCGAGAACCGCATGTACGGCGACGGAAAGCCGCTGAAGCTTTGGGGTATCCGTGTGGCCAGCGCCACCAGCACGGCGCAGGCGACGGATCACCTGGTGGCGCAGCTCGACGATTATCAGGCACACGGCGTTACGGCGATCACCGTGTTTTATCAGGGAAGCAGCGGCGGCAGCCAGGACCCGTTTGCGCCCGATGGACGGCAGATCCGCCCCGACCACCAGGAGCGGATGGAGCGCATTCTGCGTGAGTGCGACCGGCGGGGCATGGCTGTCATCGTCGGCATCTTTTACCAGCAGGCGCCCTTCGGCCTGAAGGATGCCGGTGCCGTCGAGAACGCGGTCCGCACCGTGACGACCAAACTGCGGCCCTATCGAAACATCCTTATCAACATCGCAAACGAGCAGAACTCGGCGCACTGGAGCGATACGGCTGCCGTTTACGACTTCCGCGAGCCGCAGCGGATCATCGACCTGTGCAAGATGGTCCGCCGGAACGACCCGCAGCGCCTGGTCGGCGGCGGCGGTTATGACCACCACAAGAACGAGATCATCGGCCGCTCGTCGGAGGTCGACGCGCTGCTCTTCGACACGCTCGGACCGGACCGGGACCCGGATTCGGGCAAGCTGTATGATCGGTTTGTGGCGGCAGGGGTGACCGGCAAGCCGATCGTGAACGTGGAGCAGTTCGGTGGCTGGACCAAGCAGTTCGTTCCGCCGGGCGTGTACCCGGAGATGGCCAGGCAGGCGCACCTGCGGGATGTGGACGCCGCCGCGGCGCGCCCCGGGCTTTCGGTCTTCTTCCACAGCAATCCCTGGTTCCAGGGACCGTCGCTCGGCAGCCATCCGCTCCGGTTCGACCTGGGCGGCCAGGGAACCGCTGGTGACCCCGGAGTGCGCTGGTACTTCGACTACGTGAAAAAGGTGCGCTCCCAATGAGCAATCCATCCAGTGTGCTTTCGTGACACATTTAACAACTGTAGGAGGTTGGGATCTATGGGACCGAAGAAGCGCGTGAACCGTGGCTTTACGCTGATCGAGCTTCTCGTCGTGATCGCCATAATAGCGATCCTCGCTGCGATCCTTTTTCCCGTGTTCGCACAGGCACGAGAGAAGGCGCGGCAGGCAAGCTGCCTATCCAACATGAAGCAGATAACTCTGGGAACGATGCAGTATACCCAGGACTATGACGAGAAGTATCCGCCGATGTGGGCGGACGGTCAGGGCCAGCTCTGGAACAGCGGCAACAACTACACCTATTCCGCCAATCCCGGCGTCGGCGATCAGGGCTGGTCACAGCTGATCCAACCGTATGTGAAAAACCTTCAGGTTTTGCAGTGCCCGAGCGGTATCCTGCAGGCGAACTTGACGACCGGCGCAGGCTTCACGGACTATACGTACAACTCCCTGTTGACCACCGCGTCGATGGCCGCCCTGCAGCACCCCGCCATGACCGTCATGTACCTGGACGGCACGGAAGGCACGGCGAAAAGCAATGAGGACGGTTGTGATCGCTCCAATATCTATCCCCCCACGGCGCTGTGCCATCCTACGGATCCGCTGGCGCGCGGCTTGAATGGCGCCATGCGGCACTCGGACGGCGGCGTCTATGCCTTCGCGGATGGACACGTCAAGTGGATCAAAGGCGATCCCGGTGACGATCAAAAGCCGAGAACCTCGGACGACCGGTCCTCGGTACTCAACGGCGATCCCACTTCCGCCAATCAGAACAAGCCGACGTTTGCTTTGTGATCTTCCATGTGGGCTATCACCCCTCGCAGGCGGAACCCGAAGGGTCAAGGGCAGGATATCTCCTCCTGCCCTTGACCCGGAGAAACAAAGGACCATGTTTCAGAAACACCGCATAGCTGCGGTCGCTGCCGTTGCCCCGGCAGCGACACTCGGAGTCGCCTTTATGCGTTTGGCGCTTGCAGGCACCGATACTGCTGCCGAGGCGCAGGCGGTTCCAGAAAAATCGCCGATGAATACCGCTGCTCTTTCCACAAACGATATGCCGCGGATGCGCTGGCATCTCACGGCCCGACCCTGGCAGCCGCTTTCTGTCCCGAAAAGCGCCTACCTGGACGCCCTTGAGGGTGCCTGCCGCTTCTCTATCCAGCATCAGGACGCGCGGGGCGCCCTCGTCGACCCTTTTCTTCACCGCGAACACCAGTATTCGACCCCCTACTTTGCCTATGCCGTCGGAGCCCTGATACACGCGGGCCGCGCCAAGGATCTGCTGCCTGCCGGAATCCGGGCGATGGATCACGCGACCGAGGGTTTCTCGAAGGGCGTACAGGCGCTTCCCGACCCCCACGGGGAGTTCTATATCGCTCCCCTGACCGAAGCCATCGAACTCTACGAGAAGGACGCCCCCGCGGATAAGGTGCGTTTATGGCGCGAGCGCCTGCGAACGCCGCTCGCCCTGGTTTTGCGGGGACTCACCAACAACTGGCGCACGTACGCGATGAAGGGTGAGTGGCTGCGCGTCAAAGCCGGCCTCGCCGATCGCGACGCCACACGTGCCTTCATCAAGGATTCCTGGCTGGACGGGACGCAGCGTGACCGGGTCGCCTCCGATACATGGAACCTGTACCAGGACCGCCAAACGGACCCGGAATCGCTCGCGGTGGAGGCCGTGGGACGCGGTAATCTGCTCGCCCTGGTTGCCGAAGGCTATGACGGCGAGTTTCAGGAGGAGATGCGGCGGATGGTGGAGCGGGGAACGCTGGTTTCGCTGCTTTTGCAGGACCCCTCCGGCCAGTGCCCTCCCAACGGGCGCACCGACAATCATGTCTTCAATGATGTGCTGTACCAGCTTGCCTTTGAAGTGATGGCCGAACGCGCGCGGGAAAAAGGAGAGCACCGCCTTGCCGGACAATACCGACGCGCCGCCCTGCTCAGCTTCAACAGCATCGCTCGCTGGCGGCGCACCGATGCCCCGTGGGCCGGCTCGTACTTTGTTACCAAGAACCACTTCGATCCGGCGGAGCGTGTCGGTTACCAGCAGGCCAGCAACTACGGCAACTACAACGGCGCGATCCTGTATCACCTGGCCGAAGCCTACCACGTCCGCAAGAGCGAGATCGCGGAACAGCCGGCGCCCGTCGAGATCGGTGGTTACGTGCTCGTTACGGATCCCAAATTCGCCAGCGTGTGCGTTAACGCCGGTGGGATGCAGATGCTGGCGAACCTGCGCGGTGATACGCAGGTGGCGTTCGACCATTACTGGACACCGCTCGGCGTGGTGCGCTTCGGGCGGGTCGGCTGGGACAGCCGACTGGGACCCTCCGACGGCGTTCGCGATGCGAAGACCGGCAGTGGGGTCACCTTCGGTCCCACTTGGCGGGAGAACGGCAAATGGATCCGGCTTGCCGACGTGCCCGACCGGTACCGCGGTGAGTTCCGTCTTCAGTTTTCCCATCCGCTTCTCGTGCGCTGCGCTATCGACTATAAGCCGGTCACGGGCAAGCAGGGGCCGATGTTCCATCAGGAGTTCGTTCTGACGCCGGACGGTGTTTTCTCGACCCTGCGCTCCGCGGATGCCCAGGAGTTTGGTATCACCTGGCCTTTGCTGGAAAACGAGGGCGCTCCCTTGAAGACGGCTTTCACCGGCCACACCACGAGCGTCGCCTTTCCCAAAGGCGCCGACCAGCAGAACTTTCTGTCACTCCATGCCGACGCCACGCTGGCGCGGGATGAAAAGCCGGTGCGCAGCCCGTACGGCTGGCTGCGGCCCGTGCGGATGACAAGCCCAGACACGGAGAACAGGACATTTGTTTATCCGGAGGGAAAAGGAGACCCGGATGCCGAAGCCGTTCGGGCGAGCTTCCGGGGCACCGCTCAGGGCTTTTCGTCGGTGCTGGGGCGCGTGGAAGGGTCGCTTTATATCGGCCGGACTTCGGCAGGTGGCAGCGGAAAGAGCATCGACTTGAACGGTGACGGTCGGGATGAGATCGCTTTCAGCGAATCGTGCGGCTTTGTGCTTCAGCGCAGCGGCGACAGGATCACCGTTATGGAGACAGATCGGGCGGTCACGGCGGTTCTCCACGACAAGCGGATCACGCTCGCCGCGCATACGCCGATACGTTTGTAGGACGACTGGCCGCTGCCGCTGCTCGGACAAAGGACACCTTTATGAACCTGTGTGGATTGCTTTTCGCCCCGATCGGCCTTGCCGTCTCGCTGCTGATGCTGATCGCTGCCGCCGATGCAAACGCAGCCATTTACGTCGTGGACCGGAAGCACCCCGACGCAAGTGACACGAACCCGGGCACGGCGGGGCGTCCGTTCAAGACGATCGGCCGGGCCGCCCAGATCGCCGGGCCCGGTGATACCGTCCGCATCGAGCCGGGACTCTATCCCGAGTCCGTCGTGGTCACGCGTTCCGGGACCCACGAGCAGCCCATCCGTTTCGAGGCCGCACAGCCGGACACGGTCGTCATCACCGGGGCGGAGCCACTGACCGGGTGGACGAAAGAGCCGAGCGACAAGCCGGTGTATACGGTCCCGTGGAAACACAGCTTTCGGCTGGGCAAGAACAAGGATGGCACCCCCACCCGCAGCCACATGGCCAAGCCGCCCGTCGGCTACGCCGAGCAGATCCTCTGGGATGGACGCCCGCTCCGGCAGGTCCTGACCCGGGACGAGCTGCAGCCCGGAACCTTCTTTGTGGACTGGGACGGGCAGCGCCTGACCGTCTGGCTTCCCGGCGATCTCGATCCCAACAAAACCGAGATCCTGGGCAGTGTGCGCGGTCAGCTTTTCGGCCCGCCGCCCTCCGAAAAAGAGAACGAGGAGCAAGGTCGGTACGTCACGCTCAAAGGGCTGCGGTTTCGTTATGCGGCCAACTTCGCCCAGCGGGGCGCGGTCAAAACGGCGTCCGGATGGCGTATGGAAGACTGTACGATCGAGTGGATGAACGCCTCCGGCCTGAGTGTTTCGGGCCGCGACATCGTTTTGCTGCGCACGACCATGCAAGACAACGGCCAGATCGGCATGGGCGGCGTGTGCAGGAACGTTCTGATCCAGGAGTGTACGCTCCGGCGCAACAACCGCAAAGGGTTTGGGCCGTCCGGCGAGGCCGGCGGGTGCAAGTTCGTCCGCTCGACGGGTCCACACAAGCTGCGCGAGCTATGAGAACACCGGTCCGGGCTGGTGGTTCGACTGGAACAACACCAACTTCGAGATCACCGGCTGCACGATCTACGGCAACCACGGCCTGCGCAACGATTGGGAGGGGTCGGGCATCTTTTTGGAATGCAACCCGGGGCCCGCGCGGGTCACGGGTAACACGGTGTATAGCAACACCGGAGCAGGCATCGCGCTGGCCGAAAACCAGAATGCCCTTGTCGAGAACAATGTGCTTGTGGACAACGGGATCGGGATCGAGTTCCGGGACATGGAGGGGCGGGAAGATCACAAGCTTGCCAACAATGTCATCCGCGGAAATAAGATCAAGGACTGGCGTCAGCGAGCCATCGCCACCAGCCTGGGAAAGTGGAGCCTGACCTCACCGGCCGACAAGGCCCTCCAGATCGACGGCAATGTGTATGACAGCCGCGACAAGAAAGCCTGGTTCGGCTGGGGAGGCCGCGATCTCGCCACGCTCGCCGACGTCCGCCAGGCGCTGGGCCTGGAGCAGCAGGGCCGCACGCAGGCGCTTACCTTTACCCCCGCGCTCCTCCCGTCGCGCACCCGCAGCGTGCAGGCAGCGCAGACCATCGAGGGCGCGCTGGCTGGCGCGCAGGTGGGGGACACGGTTACCATCCCGGTGAACGGGCGCACGAGCATCGCGAAAAGCGCCGACGGCTGGACCTGTCAGGTCTTCGATCTGGCAAACCGCTACGTGACCCTCCGGCTTCGCGACGACGCAGTGAAAGCCGTGGTCAAGGAGAGGATCGTCGCTTATCCGGAAACGATCCCCGTTTTTTTGAGGATCACTTTGACGAGGCGAGCAGCAAACGTTATCGAAGCGATCGCCGTAGAAGTGGTTACCGCGGAGAGCGCCGATCCCCGGTCGCAAAACGGACCTGTGCGTGAATCGCGCCCCGGGTAGGACTTCTCCCCCGATCCCGCGAACTTTTGCCCGAGGCCCCCATAACCCACAGCGCGCGGCCTCCGTTCTCACAACAACTCGGCAATCATATCGACGGGAGCCTGTCACAAAGTGCTGCCCACAAGGGTCCGAGGTAATGGGGGGTAGACCATGAACCTGTTCCTCAGCCTGCAAACAGCGCTTTCCAATCTGCGCGCTAACAAGCTGCGTTCGGCGCTGACCATGCTGGGCGTGATCATCGGGGTCAGCGCCGTGATCGTGATGGTGAGCATTGTCGAGGGCGCGCGAGCGAAGGTGGTGGGCGAGTTCGAGCGCCTGGGCTCCAAGCTGATCCTGGTGATGTATGCGCCCGATTACCGGGAGGAGCGCAAAGCGGGGCGCCGCATCGACAGTCTGACCATGGCCGACGTGGGCGCGATCCAGGCGGAGTGCAGCCTGATCCAGAGCATCAGCGCCGAAACGTCGGCCGGCGGCGAGGAAACCGCGCGCTATCAGGATCGTGAGGCGAAGGTCAGCCCCAACGGGGTGCAGCCCGCCTACAGCCGCCTTCGCAACGTCACCGTCCGGCGCGGGCGCTTTATCACCGACGAGGACATGGGCGGCTGGAACAAGATCTGCGTGATCGGATCGAAGGTGCAGGAGCAGCTGTTTGCGCAGGAGGATCCGCTCGGCAAGGAGATCGAGATCCGGGGAGTTACCCTGACGGTGGTCGGCGTGCTGGAGCCGAAGGGGGGCGGGGGCTTTGAAAACCCGGATAAGATCGTACTCCTCCCCATCACCACGGTGCAGAAGCGTTACCTCGGCCAGGACTCCGTAAACATCATCTACGTACAGCCGCGCGACGCGGCGCAGGTGACGCCGGCGATGGATCAGGTATGGGAGTGTCTGATGCGCCGCCATGACAACGCGCCGGGCTTTCGCGTGGACAGCCAGGAGAACATCCTCAACGCCGTCGGGCGGGTCATGAACATCTTCGGCCTGGTCCTGGGCAGCATCGCGGGGCTGTCGCTGCTGGTCGGCGGCATCGGCATCATGAACATCATGCTGGTGTCAGTGACCGAGCGGACGCGCGAGATCGGCATCCGTAAAGCGGTCGGCGCCCGGCGGCGTGACATCTTGTCGCAGTTCCTGATCGAGGCGGCGACCGTGTCCGGCATCGGGGGGCTGATGGGCATCGGCCTGGGCGCGGGCGCCGCGTACGCGCTGGGCGCCATCTCCGCCCGCGTGATGAAGGGGGGCATGGGCAGCGATCCAGGGATCCCGGTGCATCTGCCCGCCTGGGTCCTCCTGGGCGCCTTTCTTTTCTCGGCCTGCGTCGGCATCTTCTTCGGCATCTACCCCGCCCTGCGCGCCGCCCGACTGGACCCCATCGACGCGCTGCGACATGAGTAGCCTGGGTAGGAGGCGCGCCTAAGGGAGCGCGCGGGCAGATGTGGCTTCAGACACCCTCCACTTGACGGTTCCGACGGGTTCTCCCAGGACCTCAGCCGCCTCTTTATAGGTAAGCCCCTGCGAGGCGACCAGAAGCAGCGCCTCTCGGAAAGGCGGGGCGAGCAGGGAGAGCGCCCGGGACAGGGTCAGCGAGTTGACCACCTCCTCCTCGAGCGTGCTTCGCTGAGCGCGATCGGCCTCGCTTGCCGCCGCCTGCTCGTCATGGATGAGCGCCGCCGTCGCCGGGGTGTGATGGCGGCCGCGGTCCCGCCAGCGCCGCACCGCGATCCCGACCCTGATCTTGGCGGCTAACCGCCGTTCGTCGAATGTCATCTGATGTGCCCTCACCTAAAGAGTAGTCACCCGAGGGAAAAGGGTTGGCAACGGGCCTCTCTTTTTCACCAAGGCCGATAGATTTTACGCCGTCCTACGAACTTACTAATAGCGGCCACGCCGAGCTTGCCCCATGGCGTTACCCGGCCGGCGCGTTTTCGACAGCACAGGGAGGACGAGGAGGCCAGATGATCAGACCGAAAGCCCTGCGTGCGCAGGCGCCGGAATCCGTACCGGTGGATCACTGGGAGCGCGTGACCGCCGAGGCGCTCCATGCGCGTTACCTGGACGACGTCTTTCGCTACGTTTCCCGGCGCCTGGCCCGGCGCGAAGAAGCCGAAGACGTGACCGCGGACGTCTTCACCGCCGCGTTCCTCGCGCTGCCCCGGTATCACGGGAAATGCTCCCCCTACCTCTGGCTGCTGGGCATCGCGCGCCGCAAGATCATCGACGTCCGGAGACGGCGCAACAGGCGGCAGGAGACGCTTGTTTCCGAGATGTCCGGACGGGACCAAGAGATGGAGGCGGATCTGGGGGCGGCGGTCGCGGCAGCCGCCGGCCCGGAGGCGCAGGCCATGCGGGCAGAGATGCTGCGCACGATCCGGGGACTGGTGGACGATCTCAAGGAGGAGCAGCGAGAGGCCCTGCTTTTGCAATACGTCGAGGGGCTGCCCATCGCGGACATAGCGGTGGTCATGGCACGGTCGCCGGCGGCGGTGAACAGCCTGCTGCAGCGCGCACGGCGAACGCTCTTCCAGCGCGGGCGAACGTACTTTCTGGATAACGAGGTGACGCGATGAACACAAACAAGTGGAAGAACAAATCTACCGCATACCTCCAGGATAGCGAAGACGAGCGGGACGCGCGGCTACAGGTCCTGCTGGCGGACGCGCATCCGGCGCTGGAGCCGTCCACCGATCTGCGCCGGCGGGTCGCCGAGCTGGCGGCCAACCAGACGGCGCGGGAGGCGCGCAAACGTGTCCTTCGATGGCGACTGCGCACAGGATTGGGATTTGCCGCGGCCATGGCTCTGGCTCTGGTTGTAGCCGCGTCGTGGCCCGCACTGGTGGCGGCGCAGGTACTGCGGCAGATGGAGGCCGCGATCCGCGACGTGCGGAGCGCCCACATGGTGCGCTGGGACGTCGCGCCCGATGGGAGCCGCATCAACAAAGCCGAATCCTGGTATGAAGGCTCCAAGGCGCGCTCGGAAGAGGAGAAGCCACGCCGCATCCGGCTCTATGCGGACGGCAAATTCTGGACCTACGACCGGGATTTGAACAAGGTCACCGTACGAAAGCAGGACAGCTATGCGACCTACAACTCCTCTGGATTTACCATAGGGGCGATGCGGCGGGACTTCGCGCGCAGGGGATGGCGGGACAAGATCCGCGTCCTGGGGGACACCACCGTGGGTGGCCGTCCGGTGCGTCGCGTCAGCATCGAACGCGTTGAGCCGGCGGGTCCGACGCGCATGTTGATGCTGGTCGATGCGAAGACGGACCTGCCGTTTCAGTTTGAGTTCCAGCTACAGATGGACGGCGAGTGGATCACGAAAATGGTCGGCCAGATGACCTACAACGAGACACTGCCGGCACAACTGTTCCAGCCACACTTCCCCCGGTCGGCAAAGGTGTTCGACCTGGATGCCGGCCGCGAGGAATGGCGGGAGCGCCTCGCCCGGGGCATCGCGAGCCGCACGGTCGGGGACCGGGCCATCGTCATCCGCGACTTGCAGGTAAACAGCGAGGGAGACGTTTTTCTGCTCTACACAGCAGGCAAGTACCGGGGCGACAGCTTCCGCGCGAACAACAAACTGGCCGGGCAGGATTGGAAACTGGAATTGACCGACGATTTAGGAACCAAGTATGAATGGCATCCGAGGGTGTTTCAGCCCACCATGGCAAAGAGCCATCCCAGGCTGCCCCCGGGCTACACCTTCGACGGCGAACGGCTGGAAGGCGATTCGTGGACCACGTTGGTGCCACAAACCCCGTGGAGACCGCGCCGCTTCACGCTCACCTTCCAGGTCAACCCGGTCAATCTGCACGGCGCCTACGAAGACCCGGACAAGGAGGCGGACTACTCGGAAAAGGTCGTCTTCACGCTTCCCGTGCAGCGGCCCACGACCGCGTTGCTACCCGACTGGATGCCCTATATGGCGATGGGCGTGGATGAGGAAGATTTCCGACGCGTGCAGGCCGGCAGCCGGGGCGTTCTGCCACCGGGCGTCATGGAATCCCCGCAGATCGTCCACACACTGAGGGGCAATACGGACAGTGTCATGGCGATCGCTTTCTCACCCGATGGCAGGATCGTGGCGAGCGGCGCGTGGGGCAACGGGATTCGGTTGTGGGACGCGCGGACGGGCCGGCTCCTGCGGACGCTCCAGGGGCGCTCGCCCAATGTCATCGCCCTTGCGTTCTCACCGGACGGAAAGACGTTGGCGAGTTCGAGCAGCCTGTACGCGGGCAGGAAGCGCCTGGGGCACGAGCTGCAGCTATGGGACGCACGAACGGGCAAATCTCCGTGGACGCTCACGCTGCCCGACAAGGACGCCACCCTTTCCTTGCTGGCGTTTTCGACCGATGGCAAAACTCTGACAGGGGCAGGTACGCGGGCGGACGAACGCAGGAAGGATGGGGAGCATGAGGTGGTAACGAAGATGAGCGTTCAGATCATGGAGCGGGATGCGCGAACGGGCAGATTGCTGCAGACACAAACGTTCCCACACGAGCGGTTCGTCCGGTTCACTTTGTCGCCGAACGGGCTGGCAACCGGCGTAACCAACATAGAAAACGGAAAGGTCACCGACAGCGTCATCCGATTGTGGGACAGGCGCACCGGCAGGCTGGAGCGCGCCATCGAACCGGGCGGAGGCTTCAGTGTGGATTCCGTTGCGGTCTCTCCCGATGGGAGAACGATCGCAACCGGCAGTTCTAACCATCGGCAGGATACATGGCGCGGCACCCGGCGTCAGGTGCATCTGTGGAACGCGCGGGCCGGTGCGCTGTCGCGGACGCTGGAGATCGAGGACTGGGGGCATAGCAACCTCGCCTTCTCGCCGGATGGGAAGCTGCTGGCAGCGGGCGATGATAAGTTGGTGAAGGTCTGGCATACCTCCTCGGGCAAGCGGCTCGGCTCCTTTGTGGGCCATGGCAAGCTGGTGCGGGAAGTCGCCTTCTCCCCCGACGGCAGGCTCTTGGCCAGCGGGGATCTGGCCGGGATCGTGAAGTTATGGAAGGTGCCGTAGGTCCAATGCCGTTAAGGCTGATGTTACGCCACGTCGAGGTGAAAGGGAGAGCCACCGATGTCCCCCAAACGTTCGCGGAACCTGTGCCATGCGGCCCTGCCGCTCGCTCTGTTCGTCTTGCCGCTCTGTATGCCCCTGTGCTTGCGCTCGCACGTCAAGCCGGGGGCCGGCCGGGAGGCGCCTTACGGCCGGTACACGCAGCGGCAGATCATTGCTCATTCCCGCACGCTCTGCCGCGCTCTTGCCCCGGAGCGGACTGACCTGCGGTTGGAAGTGGAACGGCACAAGGCGCCGGCGACCGAGGAAAGCTCCGGCCGCCTCTGGAACGTCTATGCCAGCGGCGCCGCCGGCGAGCACGTTCTCTACCTGCAGTTCGACGCCGACACGGGCGCGGTCCAGATCGTCGGGCGTGATGCCAGGACCCTGCCCGAAAGCGACTCCGCGCCGCTGACGCGCCAGGGGGCGGTGCGCGCGGGGCGTGCGTGGCTGCGCCTACTTGGGGCGATGCCAGCGTTCCCCGACGGGAACGAGGGCGCATGCGGCCCGGCATGGCGCCTGGTCGCTGTCACCGCACCCCGGCCGGGGTGCCGGCGGTGGACCCGGGTGTGGCAAGCCGGGGGGGAGACGGTGCTGCTTTTTCTGGACCCCGGCGCCGGCAGAGTGCTCCTGGCCAAGCGCAAGTACGACCCGGCGCTAAAGCCGGTGTAACTTGTCGCACAACATAAAGGATGAGCCGCCGCGTGCGGCGAACATAACAGCAAACAGCTAAATGGACGGGAATGCGGGTTGGTCCTTTTCTATGGCAACATCCACAGCGACAACGCTCGCACCTGATCTGCCCGATCTCGCGGACGGGCTCAACGCGCAGCAGCGGGAGGCGTTCGCGCATACCGTCGGGGCGGCCCTCGTGCTGGCGGGGGCCGGGTCGGGCAAGACGACCGTGCTGCTGCGGCGCATCGCGCGCCTGCTCGGCGAGGGCGTGCCCGCCGAGCGTGTGCTGGTGACGACGTTCACCAAGCGCGCGGCGCAGGAGATGGGGGACCGGCTGGCCGCGCTTCTGGGCGAGGAGAAGGTCAAGGGGCTGTGGATCGGCACGTTCCACGCACACTGCCTGCGGATCCTGAAAAAGGAATGGGCCGACCTGTTCGGCAAGGCGGGCAAGTTCGAGCTGGCCGACGAGGGCTGGCAGAAGCGCGTGTGCCGCGCGATCCTGGGCAAGCCCGACGACTACGCCAAGCTCCCGTCCCCGCCCTACGCCCAGAACCTGCGCCTCGATCCGAAGATGGCGCTCCTGGCCGTTTCCGCCGCCAAGAACCAGGGGCAGGGGTGCGAAAGCGGCGAAACGGCGCTCGCCCGCCTGTACCCGGACTGGGAGCCGCCCGCCGTCGAAAGCGTCGCCCGCTTCTGGCGCTGCTACGAGACGGCCAAGGAGGCGAAGTATGACCTCCTTTCCAAGGTGCCGGCACGCCGCCTGGACTTCGACGACCTCCTCCTCGAAGCGTACCAGCTGCTCCGCGACAACGCCGCACTGCGCGCCCGCTACCAGCAGATGTTCGATTACGTGCTGGTGGACGAGACGCAGGACACCAGCGCCGTGCAGTGGGAGCTGGCGCGGCTGCTGGCCGAGCGGCACGGCAACCTGTTCCTGGTCGGCGACGTCGGGCAGAGCGTCTACGGCTTCCGCGGGTGCGACCCGCGCCTGACCGTGATGCAGTTCCAGAAGGCGTTCCCGAGCGGCGACATCATCCGCCTGCCTGCCAACTACCGCTCGCAGGGCACGATCGTCACGGTCGCGAACGAGCTGATCGCCCACGCCGACCTCGATGAGCGCTACCGGCTCCTGATGGAGACCGTGCGCGCGCCGGGCCGCGACCCCGGCCTGTCGCAGCACGTGGACGCCGAGGCGGAGGCGGCCTGGGTGGTCGAGCGGCTGCGCGAGATGCTGAGCGACGGGCGCACGCACTTCAAGGACTTTGCTCTGCTGTACCGCACCAACGCCTACTCGCGCGCCTTCGAGGACGCCCTGATCGCCGGGGGGATCCCGTACCAGATCACGGGCGGGACCGGCTTCTACAACCGCCGCGAGGTCAAGGACCTGCTGGCGTACCTGCAGCTCTCGGTGGACCCGCACTCGGCCGCCGGGGACGAGGCCGCCAAGCGCGTGCTGAACATCGGCTCCCGGCGCTCCGGCAAGCCCACACGCTTTCTGGGCAGGGCGTTCATCACCCAGGTCGAAGCGCTCGCCGCCAAGCTGGGCTGCTCCTTCTACGAGGCGCTGAAGAAGGGTTCGTTCAAGACGGCGCAGGACGTGGCCGTCCTCGACTTCCGCCGCATGATCGCCGAGATCGCCCAGGCCGGCGACACCGCCGCCCGGCTGGTCGCCGCGCGGCAGCTCGGCTACGACGATTACGTCCTGGCCGAGGAGGGGGACCAGGAGGATGAGGGGGAGGGGTCGAGCCGCCTGGAGAACCTGGACGAGCTGATCGCCGCCTCGAACCGCTTCTTCGCGCCCGAGGCGATGCTGACGTTCGTGGCGGGCCAGATACGCAAGGCGCAGCAGTCGGCGCGCTCGCTCGACGCCGTGAACCTGATGACCATCCACCGCGCCAAGGGGCTGGAGTGGCCCTGCGTGTTCGTGGTCGGCTTCGCCATGAACCTGCTGCCCCACCACCGCTGCCTGCGCTACGCGGACGGCGAGCTGCTCCCCGACTCGCTGGAGGAGGAGCGCCGGCTGGCCTACGTCGCCCTGACCCGCGCGCGCGAGCAGTTCTTCCTGTCCTGGCCCCAGTTCCACAACGGCAAGAGCCTGGGCCCGTCACCCTTCCTGGCCGAGATGCCTACCCTCGCGCCCCTGGTCGAGGACGCCCTTCACGCCGCCGCCGCGCCCGACGCCGACGAGGCCGCCGCCTACTTCGCGGAAGGCGAAGAGGACTCACCCGGCCCCCACGATGAGTGATGAACGCCGGTGCGCATCGCCGATAGGCCGCCGTTCGCCCTGCACGGGCTGGAAGCCGGGGGCGCTCGCGGGTTGTTGACAGGCCGCCATAAGAAGCGCATAATAGATAGCAGAGCTTTCCCATGGCGGCAACCATAGAGTCGATCCTCACCAAGGTGCGGCGTTATAACCCGCAGGCCGATATCGGCCTGCTGCGGCGCGCGTACGACTACGCCGCCGAGAAGCACGCGGGGCAGGCGCGGCGGACGGGCGAGCCGTACGTCCAGCACCCGCTCGAGGTGGTGGACATCCTGGTCGGCCTGGAGATGGACGCTCCCTCGCTGGCGGCGGGCTTCCTCCACGACGTGCTCGAAGACTGCGGCGTTTCGCGCGATGAGCTCGCCGGCCAGTTCGGCGACGAGATCGCGAACCTGGTCGAAGGCGTGACCAAACTCAAGCTCGTGGATTTCGAGCGGCGCGACCCGGGCGCGGCGCAGGCCCTGGAGGCCGCGCGCGAGGCGGAGGAGGGCGGGGACGCGGCCAAGGGCGACCCGCGCCGCAAGAAGCGGCTCGAGACGCGCAGCTCCGCCGAGAACCTGCGCAAGATCCTGCTCGCGATGGCCCAGGACTTCCGGGTCATGGTGATCAAGCTCGCCGACCGCCTCCACAACATGCGGACGCTGAACGGTCTGCCCGAGGAGCGGCGCGTCAAGGTCGCCCGGGAGACGATGCAGATCTTCGCGCCGCTCGCGCACCGCCTGGGGATGTGGCAGATCAAGTGGCTGCTGGAAGATCTGGCGTTCAAATACCTGTACCCCGCCGAGTACCAGGACGTCACGGAGCGGGTGGCGCGCACCCGGCGCGAGCGCGAGAAGGACATCCGTGACGCCATCGCCAAGCTGCGCGCCGCCTTCGAAAGCGCCGGGCTGGGTGCCGAGATCCAGGGGCGCCCCAAGCACCTGTGGAGCATCTACAATAAGATGCGCAAGCAGGAGCTGGACTTCAACGAGATCTACGACCTGATCGCGCTGCGCGTGATCACCAGCACCGTCGCCGACTGCTACGCGGCGCTGGGCATCGTCCACGAGCTGTGGCTGCCCATCCCCGGCAAGTTCGACGACTACATCGCCAAGCGCAAGTCCAACCTGTACCAGTCGCTGCACACCAAGGTCTACGGCCCGCGCGACGAGCCGCTCGAGATCCAGATCCGCACCTGGGACATGCACCGGGTGGCGGAGTTCGGCGTCGCCGCGCACTGGGCGTACAAGGAGCGGGGCGAGGCGGCCAAGGCCGGCGCCGACCTCGACCGCAGGATGGCGTTCCTGCGCCGGCAGCTCTTCGACTGGCAGCAGGACACCCGCGACTCCTCCGAGTTCCTGCGCTCGGTCGTCTCGGACCTGTTCACGGACCAGGTGTTCGTGTTCACCCCCAAGGGCGACGTGATCGATCTGCCCGCCCAGTCGACGCCCGTGGATTTCGCGTTCCGCATCCACACCGACCTCGGGCAGCACTGCGTGGCCGCTAAGGTCAACGGCAAGATCGTCCCGCTCTCGTACAAGTTCCACAACGGCGACATCTGCGCCATCGTCACGCGCCCGTCCGCGAACCCGTCGCTGGACTGGCTCTCGTTCGTCAAGACGAGCCACGCCCGCTCGAAGATCAAGTCCCACTTCCGCAAGCTGCGCTACGCCGAGAACGTCGCCCGCGGCCGCGAGATGCTGCAGGATGAGGCCACGCGTCTGGGCCTGCCGCACGACGTGATCCGCGACACCAAAAAGCTGGTGGAGATCGCGCACGTCCTGAACAAGGACTCCGCCGAAGACCTGTACGCGGCCCTGGGCTTCGGCGACATCGCCCTGGGTGTGGTGGTCAACCGCCTCCGCCCGACCGCCGCCGAGCAGGACGAAGGCGAGCTCCGCATCGGGCGCAAACCGTCCGGGCAGGGCAAGCTCTCCATCGCGCCCGGCGGCGTGGACGACGTGGCCGTCTCCCGCGCCCGCTGCTGCCTGCCGCTGCCGGGCGACGCGGTCGTGGGCTATGTGTCGCGCGGCAAGGGGATGCAGCTGCACCGGGAGGGCTGTTCGAACGTCGCGAACTGGCGCGACCGGGAGCCGGAGCGCCTGGTGGAGATCGACTGGCAGGCCGCCGACGGCGCGCGCTTCGAGACCGGGCTGATGATCGAGACCATCGACCGCGTCGGCCTGCTCCGCGACGTCACGGAGATCTTTTCCGAAGGGCGCACCAACATCCTGGGCATCCACACCCGCTCGGACAAGCAGAACAACACGGCCGTGCTGCGGATCGATTTCGAGAGCCCCTCGGTCGGGCACGTCGCCACGCTCATCAACCGGCTGAACGCCCTGGGCGACCTGCTCTCCATCCACCGCCTGGGCGTGGGCGCCAAGGAGCCGACACAGCCCTCGCTCACCCCGTAGCCTGCGGGCGTGCGTCGTCAGGCCAGATAGATGCCCCGCGTGTAGAAGGCCCGCGTGACGTAAGCGCCCGCCGCGCCGATCAGGGCCAGCAGGGCGACCAGAGCGAGGGTGGCCGCGCGCCCGGCGGGGTCGGGGCGCGGCCGCAGGCGGGCCAGGCCGATGAACGTCAGCAGGGTGATGGCGGGGAGCAGGGGCAGGAAGTAGCGCCCGGCCACGATCAGCACGGTGAAGTCCACGGTCAGGGTATAGTGGACGACGCCGACCCCGAGCAGCAGCACGCCCAGGGCGCACAGCGCCAGCACGCGGCGCCGGAGCAGGGAAGCCTCCGGCGCCGGCCCCCCCTTCCTGGCCGCCCCCAGCAGGTAGCCGGCGCCGGCCAGGAGCAGCACGGCCAGGACGACGCGCTGCATCTTGTCGTCCGCCCAGGGGATCCCCAGGCGCCCCAGCCGCTCCAGGACCCACGCCGGGAAGAGCGTGTTGGTGAGCGCCCCGCCCAGGGCGCGCAGCGCGACGGCCGGCGCGCCGTTGGTCTGGACGAACTCGGCCTGCTGCGCCTGGGGCGTCGTGTACACCACCCAGGCGCCGTAGCGCGCCTTGTTGAAGAGCGGCCACCACAGCCACAGCGGCAGCGAGGCCGCCCAGACCGCCAGGGAGTCGCGCAGGGCCGCCCGCGCCGCCTGTGGCCGCGGCAGCGTGTCCGAGGAGCTCCAGTAAATTACGGGCGGCGCGAGAGCGATCTGGAACATAGTCGTCTGTTTGGTCAGCGCCGCCATGCAGAGCGCGACGGCCTGCGACCATCGGTCCGGCCGGCGCGGCCGGTCCTGGTGGCGTTCCAGAAGAAAAAGTACGGCGGTGGCCTGCAGGATCCCAGGCCGTCGTTGTTCACCACGCCGCTCATCAGGCCGAACAGGGGGGTGAAGGCGACGAACGCCGGCACGCCCAGGGTCACTATGTCGGATTCGGGCCACACGCGGCGCAGGAGGGCGTGGGTCAGGCACAGGGTCGCCAGGCCGAAGACGAGGGAAACGAGGCGCAGAGCGAACTTCGCCGCCTCGGTGTCGGCGCCGAGCGCGGTCAGCTTGTAGACGGGCGCGCCCAGCAGGTAGAACAGCGGCGGGTGCTGGGCCTGGTGGGTGGCGTACGGGTCCCCGGTCGCGTCGCCCAGACTCGGCGGGGCGACGCGGGGATCCCGGGCCGTCGGCGAGGCTCTGGACGTAGCGGATGTGCCACGGCTCGTCGGGCGCATACCACCGGGCGACGAACACGGCGTAAACCAGCGCGCAGGCCGTGTAGCCGATCAGGATGAAGGCCAGGACGGCGGCGCGGAACCGGGTTTTCACCGCGCGTCACGCTGCGCCGCGATCCAGGCGGCGGCGGCGGGGAGGTCCGGGGCCACGAAGTCGGGTGGGGTGGGGAAGAGGGCGCGGTCGCCGGCGGCCGCTTCCCGTCGTGCTTGCCGGTCAGCACCAGCACGAAGCGCTCGACGCCGGCCGCGCGCGCCGCGAGGGCGTCCGTCTCGGCGTCGCCGACGAAGAACGAGGCGGCCAGGTCGATGCCGTTTTCCTCGGCCGCCTGGAGGAGGAGGCCGGCCCTGGGCTTGCGGCAGGCGCACGAATCGGCCGCCGCGTGCGGGCAGTAGTAGGATTTCTGGACGCGCGCCCCGTGGGCCGCGAGCGACGCCTGGAGCGCGTCATCCACCCGCCGCAGGTCGTGGGCGGACATCAGCCCCTTGGCGACGCCCTGCTGGTTGGAGACCACGAAAACCGGCAGGCCGGTCTCGTTCAGCGCGCGCACGCCCGCCGCCGCCCCGGGGAGCAGGGAAAGCTCCGACGGGGACTTGACGTAGTCGCCGGGCAGGTAGACGTTCAGCACCCCGTCCCGGTCCAGGAACACGGCGGGGCGGCGGGTCAAAGCAGCCCCTTGATCCGGTCCCGCAGCGCGGAGTAGACCACGTGTCCCAGCACCATGTGGAGGTCTTCCACCATCTGCATGTTGCGCGAGTGGACCACGCAGTTCACCCGGGCGATCTGGGCCAGCCTGCCCCGCCGAAGCCGGACCAGCCGACGCTGATGGCGCCGACCTCGTTGGCCACTTCGACCGCGCGCAGCACGTTGGGCGAGTTGCCCGAGCCGGAGATGGCGATCAGCACGTCGCCCGGGCGCAGCCACGCGCGCCTGCCCCGCGAAGACGTTGGCGTATTCGGTGTCGTTGCTCCAGGCGGTGATCAGCGACGGCGAATCCGTCAGCGCCACCACCTCCCACGGGAGCCCGCCCTCCAGGTAGACGTTCTTCTGGAAATCGCAGACCAGGTGCGAGGCCGTAGCCGCCGAGCCGCCGTTGCCGCACAGCACCAGCCGCCGCCCGTTCTGGCAGGCGTCCCACAGGAGGTCCACCACGCGTCCCACCGCAACGGGGTCCAGCCTGGGAGAGCAGGGCCTGCACCGAGCGCAGATAGTCCGCCGCGTACCCGTGTACCCCCGCGGTGGTGATAGGGTTGTCGTTGTTGGTCGCAGACGTAGCCGTCGTCATCTTACCTCCTTGCATCAATCCCTCCCCTCTCGGAAGGGAAAAGGGGGTCACCGCCGCGCGTTGAAGATCACCTTGGTGCCGTCGCGCTCCAGGGCGAACGGCGCCTCCTTCATCTCCGCGAGGGCGTGCCGGACGGCCCCCTGTCGGTCCGGGGGCAGTACAAAAGGAGGAAACCGCCGCCGCCCGCGCCCGCGATCTTGCCGCCCATCGCGCCCGCGTCCAGCGCCCTCTCGTACAGCGCGTCGATCGCGTGGTTGGAGATGCGCTCCGCCAGCCTCCCGCTTGTGCTTCCAGCCGGTGTCCAGGACGCGCCCGACCCGGTTCATGTTACAGTTCGTGAGCGCCTCGTGGATCTCCTGCGCCTGCGCCTTCATCAAATCCAGCGTCGGCAGCCGCGACTCGATGTTCTCCTTCTGTTTGGAAAGGATATTGTCCGCCTTGCGCGTGATGCCCGTATAGAACAGGAGCAGGCTTTCGCCGAAGCGCCGCTTCTTCTCGTCGCTCATGGGCACCGTGCTCACCGTCACCGAATCGTCCGGACGGAACTCGATGAGGCGCAGGCCGCCGAAGGCGGCGATGTACTGGTCCTGTTTGCCGATGGGCTTGCCCAGGATGTCGATCTCGATCTCGCACGCCTCGCGGGCCAGCGTCTCCGGCGTCACCAGACACCCTTGTAGGCGTACAGCGCGTGGAGCAGCCCGACGATCACCGACGACGACGACCCCAGGCCCGAGCCCTCGGACGGGATGTCGGCCATCGTGCTGATCTCGATCCCGCGCTCGATGCCCACGCGGCGCATCGCTTCGCGCACCGGCTCGTGCTCGATCTGGTCGACAGCCTCGACCATCTCGGTTTTCGAATAGCCGACACGGATGTTGTCGTCGAAGCGTTCCTTGACGATGACGTAAATGTATTTATCGATGGCGGTGGAGAGCACGCAGCCGCCCGCGCGGGCGTAGTAGTCCTTGAAGTCCGTGCCGCCACCGGCGAACGAGATGCGAAGCGGTGTTTGTGTGATAATCATCCTGGCAACGTCCCTCCGTAACTAGCGTGGCTGCGATCTGGCCGGAGGGCGCCGTTGCCGCAACGGTTATCCGATCGTCTCCCCCGGCGCTGCCCGTGCCCCCCGGCACGCGCGCGCCCGCGGCCACCGTTACCCCGTCTGCAAGAATTGCGCCATCACCGACCACGGCCCCCTCGCCGACGGTGACGCCCTGTCCGAGGATCGCCCCGGTTATGGCCGCGCCTGCGCCGACGCGGCAGCCTTCCCAGAGTATAGTCTCGGCAAGGAGGCCCCGTTCTCCACCACGCTGCCTGCGCCCAGCACGTTGCGCCCCGCGAACGAGGCGGCTCGCGCCGCGCGCGCCCCCGGCCCGAGCAGGAGCCCGTCCGGGGCGGCGGGGGCGCCGGTCCTGCCGGACAGCACGTCCCAGTTCGCCTGGCGGTAGGCGTCCGGCGTGCCGGTGTCCTGCAGATACCCGTCCAAAGGGCAGGCATATATTATACCCAGATTCAGCAGCCCCGGGAAAACATCTTTCGCGAAATCCACCACCCTGCCGGGCGGGATGTGGGCCAGTATCTCCGGCTCCAGCACGTACACGCCCGCGTTGGCCCGGTTGGTGAAGACCTCAGAGGGCGGCGGCTTCTCCTGGAACCGCGTCACGCGCCCGGCCTCGTCGGTGAGGACGAGGCCGCAGGCGCAGGGGTCGGGCGCCTCGAACGTCGCGACGGTGGCCACGGCCCGTTTCTCCCGGTGGAACGCGACCAGGGGGGCGAAGTCGGTGTGCCACAGGTTGTCGCCGTAGAGCACCAGGAACGTCTGGTCGAAGAACGGCTCGAGCCGCTTGACGCCGCCCGCCGTCCCCAGCAGCCGTTCCTCTTCCGAGTAGCGGAGCGCGATCCCCATGTGTTCGCCGGCGCCCAGCCGCCGGCGGATCGCGTCGGGGCGGTGGTACAGGTTGACGGCCACCTCGCGCACGCCCTGCGCGGCGACGAGGCGCAGGGTACGCTCCAGCAGGGGCGTGTTGGCGATCGGCACCATCGGTTTGGGCAGCGACAGGGTCAGGGGCCGCAGCCGCGTCCCTTCGCCCGCCGCGAGGACCATTGCCTTCATATCATTGCCTTCATATGGGGTAGGCTTTCGCCAGAAAGGGGCGTGGTTCCTGCCGGGAAAAAACGACGGGCAGGTAGGAAAAGCGGCCCGGCCCGTCGAACCCGCTTCGGGGAGGGTTTCGACACCATGAAAACATCGCTGAACGGCGCCGGCCTGAACGCGGGCAGCCTGGGGTTCGCCGGGTTTGTCGACCTGGCGGTGCGGCACGGCTTCGACGGGGTGGACCTGGGCATCGGCGGAGCGCAGAAGATGGCCCAGGAGCGGGGCGCCGCCGAGGCGGTGCGCGACTTTCTGCGGGAGAAAAACGTCGCCCCGGCCAGCTTCGGCCTGGACGTGGACTGGCGCAAGGACGAAGAAACGTTCAACAGCGGCATGGCGGCCTTCAAGGACAAGGCCGCCCTCGCCCGGCAGATCGGGGCGACCCGCTGCTGCACCTGGATGCCGCCGGCGGTGACCACCGAGCTGGCCGCCTGGGAGGCGCAGACGGTCCGCCGCTTCCGCGCCGTCGCCCGCCTGCTCGGGGACGAGGGCATCCGCTTCGGCCTGGAATGGGTGGGGCCCAGGCACGTGCGCGAAAAGCCGGACGCCCACGTCTGGATCCACACCCTGGACGGCACGCTCGCCCTGATCGGCGAGATCGGCGAGCCCAACGTCGGCCTCCTGGTGGACAGCTATCACTGTTACTCGACGGGCATCGGCCGCGACGAGATCGCGCGCCTGTCCGACGAGCAGATCGTCCACGTCCACATCAACGACGCGCCGCGCGGCCTGGGCCCGGAGAACGTCAAGGACGGCGAGCGCGTCCTGCCCGGCGAGGGCGAGATCGACCTGGCGGGCTTCCTCGGCGGCCTGCGCGCGGCCGGCTACACCGGCTTCATCGCCGCCGAGGTGCTGGCCCCGCAGCCCCTCGCCCCCGACCCGGACACCGCCGCCGCCAAGGTGCGCGAGGCGCTGCGAGCGGTGGGGTTGTAAAAGCCCTCACCCCGCCGGTACCCGGCTCTCTTCCCGCATTGCCGAGAAGGGGAGAAAGAAGCTGCGAGAGGCTCGGGGGACAAGGTCGCCGGACGCGGGGCGTCGATGGCAGGTTTGTACCCTGAAGCGCTCAGGGCACCCCGGAGGAGCGGAAAGCGTCATCGGATGAAGCGGATGGGGCAGAGGCCGAGCGGCACGAGCGGGTCAAACTCGTGGTGGTCCGAAGTGAGGAGTTCGCCGGAAAGCTGCTGGGCGAGCGCGATACAGAAGCAGTCGGCGATTGAGATCCTTCCCCGCGCTTTGAGCCGCCCCACGCGGCGCCAGAACCTGCGGCTTATATCCCGACGCTCCCTGATGCCCAACGCGTAGAGGGTGGTGATCGCCCCCCGGGCAGTCCGCTCGTCGGCCCGGCGGATGAAGTCGTAGTACACTTCGACCAGGTTCACCGCATGAGCGTAACAGGTGATGGCGGAGTCGTTCAGCGAGGAGGCAACCACAGGGGCGCCTGGCTCCCCGCGCAGGAAAGCCACCATCGCGGAGGCATCCAGGATGTGGTTCAATCGAACTTCCTGTCTTCCCAGTCGATCTCGGCTTGCTTCTCGCGCATGAATTCTTCAGAGCCGCCCGGCACGTGGGCAAACATCCCCATTGCTTTCAAGACCTTCTGGTGTTGGTCGAGTTTAGCGAACTCCTCGCTTATCCGCGAAGGGTATGCGGAGGAAATCTCCTTGTCCGCCTCTTCCTGTCTGGTGGTCTCGGTAGGGGGAAGCACCAGGAGCCGTACCCGCTGCTCCGGGTCAAGCGCTTCGGCTTCACGCTGCACTTCCTTCCAGGGTCCTTCCAGCACTTGTTGCTGTGCCATGGCGTCACCTCCTCCCTCTATGATAGCATGACACGAACCCACCTGGATCTTTTCCGCCGCAAAGGGGCGCGACGTTCTGCGAAACGTGGGCCTGTAGCCAGCGGCTGCGGGCAACCGGGCCGTGAACGACCCGTCTGGGGAGCGGCTGCGCTGCTAACCGGCCCGGCGGGCCGAAAAGCCCGCCCGGCCAAGTTTCGTTTCCCGGCTCGAAGAGCCGGCTGGCCGAAAGCCCCCGAGACGGGCCATTAGTTAACCTTCATAATAAGGTGGCTCTACCACATATTGTGTTCGCAGGCTCAAATCGGAGCCATCCGACTCAACATGCAGCCGGTTTTCTAATTGCGAAGGTTAACTATTCACGGCCCGAGCGGGAAGCGGTCTCGGGGCAGGTCATTTGATCTGCTCCGAGCGTAGCCTGTCGTTGTCGTAGAGCCTGATGGTGACGCGCGCCCCGACGGCCTCAAGTTTTTCTTCAATGGGCGCACCAGCCGCGCGCACCTCGTCGTAGACGGTGCGCTGACCGTCCTTGTCGGTGACGTCGATGCGAATGCGGTGTGTAGCGTTGTCGCGCGGCACCCGGTAGTGAACGGTGAACGTGCGGGTGCGCTCACGACTGTTTTGCTGGTCGCCGTGCGTGAACACGCGGATTTTGTTTCGTGCAGGTGTTTGCGCCGTCACTTGCGCGTGTGCCGTGGGTCGCGGCGTTGCAAGCGCTTCGCTCCGTTCGGCCGGCTCGAGGGCGATGTCGCGGAACTCGAGCCACTGGTAAGGGCGGGTCTGGAAGCGGATCTCCTTGATCCGCCTGGAGGGCAGCCTCGGGAAAACGTACAAGGTCTGCCGCATCCTGCTGTAGCTGCGAAGCGCGTCGTCCAGAGATTGGGTGCGGAACCCCGTCGTCTTCGTGGTGCTGCCGTCGCGTCGTTCCCCCACGACAAGATCTCCGTTCATATCAACGGCGACGAGGCGATGATCCCGGTCCACCAGGTTGTCGGTAACGCTGACAACGGTCTGACCACCCGCCACGTCGATTAGGGAAAGGATCGCTTTGCCGTCCCCAAGTGTGCTTTCAGAGGCGAACCTTTCGGCGGCGCTGCCAGAGCCGCTCCGAAATGCCCTTTGCATGTTTGTTTCCCAGGGCCCGGCGGCAATTCCAACAAGGAGGGTCGCCCTGTCCTGCGCATTCGGGAACCCCTCGACAATAGCTCTCGTTCCGGCGATCTCGCGTCCGTTCCTGTTTATGGGGATTAACAAGCTGCCACTGCCGCTCTCGGCGAACTGGTACCTGACGTCGATCGGTATGGCCGAAGGGTTCATCAGCTTGATCGCGACCTCCCGCACTTTCTTGTCCCGCATCCCCTCTCCCTCTAATCCTTGAACGAGGCGGGAAAAGTGGTAAGGCGGTTCGGCGAGCGGCGCGCCGTCCGGTTTCCACCACGTCCGCGTACGTCTCGGGTCGGATGGATTGGACGACACGCCCGCGACCTCCACCGTCACCCCGCGCACGGTTCCCGTCCACCCGGAAGCGGGGACAACGTTGCCGGGCAACGGCTCCTTCCACTCCACGGGGGCGTTGCCCTCATTCTGGTTGACGGGCGCCCGGGTTCTTGGGCGTATGGTTTCTGCAGGCCGCATACACGCTAGTGGGACAAGCAGGCCGACCAGTGCCGCCAGGGCGACCTGAGTCGCCCGCGGGGTCACTGCCCGCCGGCTGCGGCTCGCCGCCAGGATGGTGCGCAGCCGCCCTTCGATCTGGGAGGTCCGCGCCATGGTCGCCGCCGAGCGGGGGATGCTGCTTGTTGTGTGGAGCGACCGGGCGATGTCGAGCAGGTGTCGGGCGTAGTCGG
>JAUJNC010000362.1 GCA_030446525.1 Armatimonadaceae bacterium | reverse complement strand
ACATCGGCACCAACGACGGCAAGGCCCTGTTCTTCAACATCCACATCAGCAGTTCGAGCAAGCGCCCTATCGAGTTTCCCGACTCGCAGGTCGGGCTGCCCGACGAGTTCGCCCAGCGCCTGTTCGAGATGAGCAGCGTGCTGCCGCCGCGCCTGCGTGCCGAGGCCCAGCGCGAAGGCTTCGCCGTGAGCGAAAACACCCGTGGATTCGCCTTCAACGCCGACCTGCGCGCCCTGATCCAGTTCCTGGACATCGGCACCCGCACCGCCGAACTGCGCTGATCGGAGCGTCGGACCCCTTCCGATGAACGAACCCAACCTCCGCCCGATGACGCCCGATTCCGCGCTCCCCGCAGCGGCGGCTACCGCGGCGGCCGAACCGCGGGAGCCGCTGCCCGCGCTCACGCTGCGCCTGCGCGCCCTCCACGCCCCCAAGGAGGGAAACAAGGAAAGCGAGTACGAAGACGCTTTCGCCTGCCAGAAGCCGCCCGCGCCGCCCGGCGACGGCGCCCCGCGCCCGCCGCAGATGACCAGCTTCACCGTGGCGGTTTCCGACGGTGCCTCGTCCAGCGTCTTTGCCAAACAATGGGCGCGCCTGCGCGTCAATGACTTCGCCCGCGGCCCGTTTCCGTCCGCTGGCGAGGCAGCCGAGCGCCTCGCCCTGCTCGGCCGCCGATGGCGCCAGCAGATCGAATCCGGCGACCTGCCCTGGTACGCGCAGGAAAAACTCGTCCAGGGTTCGCACGCCTCGCTGCTGGTCGTCACCTGGGACCTGCAGGGCCAGCGCACCTTTGCGGCCCGCGCCGTCGGCGACTCATGCCTGTTCGTGATCCGAAGCGGCGCGCTCCGCCACGCCTTTCCCGTGACGCGGTCCGAGGATTTCGGCAATCACCCGACGCTGCTTTCGACGGAACAGGGAGGGGCCGGCGACCTCGTTTCCCCGCCGCCGGCCCCCACCTTCGTCGCCCTGGATCGCCCCTACGAGCCCGGCGACCGCTTCCTGCTCATGACCGACGCGCTGGCCCAGTGGTTCCTCGCCGAGCACGAGGCCGGCCGCAAACCCTGGGAAGCCTTGCCGACCGAACAGAACGCGCTCGGTCCGTGGCTCCAGCCGCTCCGGGATCGGGGCGCGATGAAAAACGATGACGTGACGCTCCTCACGCTGTCCGTGCTGCCCGCGGCCGCGTAGTCCTTCGTCCCCCGCCCCCTACACGCTGGCTGCGGTCCGGGCTACTTCGCTCCCGTTCCCTCGCGTGTTTCCGCCGCCCCGGCTGCCGCCTCTTCTTCGCGCATCGCCTTGACTTCCTCGCGGGCGTCCTTGAGCTTGCCGGCGTAGATCGCGCGGATTTCGCGCGGCGAAAGCGTGCGGCCCGTCTGGTAAAACCACAGGGCGGTGCGGCCCGTGGCGAATGTCCCGGAAAAGGCGATGGCGCCCTTGAGCACGACGCCGACGCCGCCGGGCACGAGACCGACCAGTTCGCGAGCCAGGGTGCGCCAGCCCAGGGCGCCCGCGATGGTCCCCAGGAGCTCCTTGACCTGCTTGGTGTAACCCGGCTTGTGGCCGTGGAGCGCGGCAAGCCGCATGATCATCAAAACCTGGTTCTTGGTCAGAATGATCGTGTCGGCCAGTGCGGAAACCGGGAAAAAGATCGCCGCGGGCGGAAATACGCCCGGCAGCGCCGACAGCAGGGCGAACTTGCCGTTGACGCGCGCGGTGTCGTCAATGATCTTGTTCGCCGCCGCGACGCGGAACAAAGGCAGCCGGCGACCAAACGCGACGGTCAGGTCGGGCCGCTGGGCGATCATCGCCGCTGCCACCTCGTCGGGCGTGCCGACGAGAGGAATTGCGTTCGCGCCCCGCGCCGAGATCGCGTTGCCGTCTTCCGTGGCCGAGGCGTACAGCACGAAGGCGTAATCTTTTGCCTTCGCCTCGTCGGGAGCAGCGTCGCGTTCGTCCAGGTACTCGTTGGCGGCCGCCCGTTCTGCGATGGTGGCGTTCGGCGTGAGCAACGCTTCGCGCAGCCGGAGCCGGCTCGCGGCGCTGTCACCGACGATAGCCAGCTTGAAGTTCTGGGCCGCTTCTTCTTCGATGTTCTTTGGCGAAAGCGTCCGGACCGTTTTCCAGAAACTCCACGCCGAGCCGACGCTTGGCTTTCGTGCCACGTTTGCCGTTGCCTCCTGTGCTGGGATCCAGCAGGTTATACCCACCGGCGAGCGGCTTCCGTGGAGATGGTTTGCCGCCCTTTTTTGTTGGTCGCGCTACCGCGAAACGCCCGAGCCGCCCCCGCCGCCCGTGGAGGACGTGAGCGGCGTGGCTTCGGGACGACGGCTCCGGCGGAAAAAGGTGTCGCGGCGCAGTTCGCCCCGGCCGAAGATACCCTGCGGGCGCACGAGCATGAGGATGATCAGAAGCAGCGCGTAGGTCACGAGGCGGTACTGGTTGAAGTCCGCCCCCAGCGAGGAGCGCAGCACTTCCGGCAGCGCCGTCAGCAGGACGGCCGCGAAGACAGCGCCGGTGATCGAACCCAGGCCCCCGAGAACCACCATCGTGACGAAGTCGAACGAGCGCACGAAGCCGAACGAGGCCGATGAGATGCCCGCCTCGTAGTGCGCGAACAGCGCGCCAGCCACGCCCGCGAAGAACGAGCCGAGCACAAAGGCGTTGACCTTGACCCGGGTGGTGTCCACGCCCATGCTCTGCGCGGCCACCTCGTCCTCGCGCACGCTCAGGTACGAAAGGCCGTAGGTCGAGAAGCGGATGTTGCGCGCCACGAGGATGACGAGGATGACCATGCCATGCTGAGCCGCCCGCTGCTCGAGGCCATCCGCTCCCCCGAGCCGGTGGTGCTGT
>JAUJNC010000361.1 GCA_030446525.1 Armatimonadaceae bacterium | reverse complement strand
GCCAAGGGTCGCGACCTGCCCGGCGAAGCCTTTGTCGACTATCTGCAGATCGACGCCCCCATCAACCGGGGCAACTCGGGCGGGCCGACCTTCGACCTGAACGGGCGCGTGGTGGGCGTGAACACCGCCATCTACTCCACCTCCGGTTCGTCGGCGGGCGTGGGCTTCGCCATCCCCTCCGACACCGCCGACCAGGTCACCCGGGCGCTGATGCGAGGGGGCCGGATCACGCGGGGCTACCTCGGCGCTTCCGTCGGCGACGTCGATCAGGACATCGCGGACTCCGAAGGTCTCCGCGAGGCTCGCGGGGCCTTCATCAGCGATGTTCAGCCTGGCACGCCGGCGGCCCGCGCCGGCGTTCAGGCTGGGGACATCGTGCTCAGCGTCAACGGGCGGGCCATCGCCGACGCGAGCGCGCTCACCCGCGCCGTCGCCGCCACCCGCTCGGGACAGCCCATCCGGCTCGAGATCGCGCGGGGAGGCGGCCGGCGCACCGTCGAGGTGATCTCGGGCGTTCGACCCTCCAAGCAGGAGCTGGCCAATCTCGGCCGAGGCGTGGACGCTGCGCCCGGCGCGGCGCCCAGCAGTCCCCCTCAGGCGGAGGGGCCCCCGGTGTTGGGCCTGAGCTTGGCTCCTCTGGACGAAACCGTGCGCCGTCGCTTCTCGCAGAACGCGCCGGCGCAGGGCGTGGTCGTCACCCGGGTCGATCCGGACTCCGACGCGGCCAACAAGGGCGTGGAGCGCGGCCTGGTGGGCGCGCGGGCGGGCGACCGCGAGGTGTCCTCGCCGTCCGACGTCCGGGCGGCGGTGGAGGCGGCGCAGCGCCAGAACCGGTCGGCCGTGCTGTTCTGGTTCCGAACGCCGCAGACGACCCGGAGCGTTCCGCTGGCGCTTCGGCTCCAGCCCCGCGCCGGCGGCTAGCGGGTGCGGCTCCTCATCGTCGAGGACGACGTCGACGCCTCGGCTGCCATGTGCCGGGGGCTGGCGGAGGCCGGGCCCACCTGCGAGACGGCTCCGGACGGCCTGGCCGGCATGCGAGCCGCCGAGAAGGGCGGCTTCGACGTCCTGGTCGTGGACCGGATGATGCCGCGGATGGACGGCGTCACCATGGTGGAGGAGATCCGGCGCGAGGGCGACCACACGCCGGTGCTGTTCCTCTCCGCCCTGGGCGAAATCGAGGACCGGGTCGCGGGGCTGAAAGCCGGCGGCGATGATTATCTCGTCAAGCCCTACGCCCTGGCCGAACTCGTGGCCCGGGTCGAGGCCCTCGCGCGCCGGCGGGAGACCGGGTCGGTCCAGACCGTTCTGCGCGTCGGCGACTTAGAGATGGACCTGATCGCGCGCACCGTTCACCGCGGCGGGACGGAGATCGACCTGCAGCCCCGGGAGTTTCAGCTGCTGGAGTTCCTCATGCGCCACGCCGGCCAGTCGGTCACGCGCACCATGCTGCTCGAGAAGGTCTGGGAGTACCACTTCG
Source organism: Armatimonadaceae bacterium (assembly GCA_030446525.1). The sequence continues at coordinate 1,373 of JAUJNC010000361.1, read as the reverse complement.
ACCCCCAGACCAATGTGATCGACGTGCACATCTCCAGGCTCCGGTCGAAGATCGACAAGGGCTTCGGCAAGCCCATGTTGGAGACCGTGCGCGGCGCCGGATATCGGCTCGAGGCCTGAAGGACGGGCTTGTCCGGCGCGCCCGGGTGGGCGACCTTGGGCTTGATGAAACAGCGAAGCTTGTGATGGCCGGTCGGCGTGCGCTCGACACGGTGTCCGGGGCATAGGCATGCGCGCGCCGGCCCTGCTTCGCACGACGCCATTCCGGTTGACGCTGCTGTTCCTGGCGTTGTTCGCCGCAGGGGCGGGGGCGTTCCTGATCTATATCTACCTTGCCACCGCCGGCGAGGTGAACCGGCGCGCCCGGTTCGAGATCGGACGCGACATCCGCACGCTGACCCGAGCCTACGCCCGGGGCGGCGTGGACGCGGTGAACCAGGGGGTGATCGAACGCGCGATTTCCGATCCCCTCTATGTCGGCCTGCTCATGGCTCCCGACGGGCGCAAGATCAGCGGGACCCTGGAGGAAACCCCGGCGGAGCCGGCCACGGGCGTGGACGAGTGGATCGCCTTCAGCGTGGATGGACGGCGATCGGTTGGACAACAGGTGCGCCTGCCTGGGGGAGAGCTTCTTCTTGTGGGCACGGACGTGGCGGACGAGCACGGGTACGTCCTGCGGGTCGTGCGAGCGTCCTGGGGCGCGGGCGCCCTGGTGCTGCTCCTGGGCCTTGGCGGGGGCGTGCTGATCAGCCGGAACGCCAGCCGCTACATGGCCGGCCTGACCACCGCCGTGGCCGCGGTCCGGGGCGGAGACCTGCGCGCGCGCGCCCCTCTGCGCGGAACGGGCGACGAGTACGACGAACTGGCGGCCGGCATGAACGACATGCTGGACCGGATCGAGCGGCTCATGGGCGGGTTGCGTCACGCCGGCGACGCCATCGCGCACGACCTGCGCTCGCCGCTCACCAGGCTGCGCACGCGACTGGAGGTGGCGCTGCTGGAGGTGGAGGCCGGGCGGGGCGACCCCCGCGCCGCCCTGGAGCAGGCGCTGGCCGACGCGGAGAACCTGCTCAAGACCTTCAACGCCGTTCTGGCCATCTCACGGTTGCAGGCGGCCGGGCAGGCCCCGGACCCGGTCCTTTTCGACGCGGGTCAACTCGCCGCGGGCGTTGCAGAGCTGTACGAGCCCGTGTCGGAGGAGAAGGCCGTCGAGTTCGCCGCAGAGTTCGACAAAGACCAGCAGGAGCCCGGCAACAGCGAGATAATGCCCAAGACACAAGCGAACCAAAAACACAAAAGCTACAAGACTACGAACGAAGCAGAGGCCGCTCTGTTCGAGAGAGCTCGAGGCTCAGCAGTAGCAGCAGAAGAGAG
>JAUJNC010000360.1 GCA_030446525.1 Armatimonadaceae bacterium | reverse complement strand
TGGTTTAGCGACGGAGCGGATATCTACCTGCTCATGCCCGCCCACCTCGGCAGTGACCCGAACGCGCTGCACGCTTCGCTCGGACTGGGGCCGGCGCTTGTTGCCAAGGGGCCGGACATCCGCCTCTGCGGGTTCGAGCTCCGGCTGGCGGGCGTCGTGCTGCCACCAGAGGCGCGGCGCGTGGTGGTGGACCGCTGCTTCCTGCGCTCGTGCGGCGTCTCTCTGATGGGTTGGAAAGGCAACGGTCAGTTCTACTACGGTGAAGACGCCACCATCCAGGACGTGCTGGCCGAAGACACCCAACTGTGGAGCGAAGACCCGACCGCACCGGCGATCCCGTGGGATTTCGTCAAGGGCTACGTAGTGCAAGCAGACGGGACCGACTACCCGTATAACCGGCTGGGGAGCGAGAACGAAACGTCAGCCGTGAACGGCGCTGGCGGCGGCGTGCGGACCACGCTGCGCCACGCCACTATTGACGGCTTCTTTAACGGGGTGTCCTATTACAACGCGGGCTATGACCGCCGCTCAACGCAGGACCACGACATCCACGACGTGCTCATCCGGCGCATCAGTGACGACGGGCTCGAGCCCGAGCAGCAGGCAGTGAATTGGCGGGGGCGCCGCGTGCGGATCGAGGACGCCGCCATCGGCCTGTCGTTTGGGCCGGCAACGCATGGCCCCCTCTATCTGCAGGACGTGGTGGGCTACCGCCTGGGCACGCACGGCGTAGGGCGCACGCTGGAAGGAAAGGCCGGTATCGAGGGCCTGTGGGTGAAGTATTCGGGGAGCAGCACGCCCACCGGCCGGGTCAGCCTGGACCGCTGGACGGTGTGGACCGATAAGCCGGGCGTCTCCGGGTTTGCCCAGAACGCCGGCGGCGGCGCCAACACCGAAGCGTTTCGTGCGAGGCGCGGGATCGTGCGCGTCACCAAGGACATCGTGCGCGGTTCGGCAATCGCCACGCCGGGACGCTGGATCGAGTCGGACAATCACCTCATGACTGCCGATCCCACGCGCCCGCTACGGGTGCCACCGGGCCAGGGCACGAATACCGCCGGCAACAGCACCACGCCCGCCGTGGTAGACGCCTCGCTGGAAGACCCGGCCAACGGCATCCTGCGCGTCAAGGCGGGATCACCGCTGGCGGCGGCGGGAGACTACGGCGCGAAGGCATGACCAATGGACGCCGCCACCTGGCTCAAGGAATACCGCCCCTACCTCCTGACCGTAGCGCGGCGTGTCCTGAACGAGTACGGCCCGTGTGGTGCGGCTGACGCCGAGGATGCCGTACAAGTCGCGTCCTGGCGCCTGTATCGGCAGTGGCCGAAGGTGCGAGCGCATGACAATGGACAGCTCCGCTATGCCAGAGCCGCCGTACGTACGGCGGCTATTGACGTAGGCCGCAAGCGGTGGTCGGAGTGGTCTCACCTGGCAGAACAGCCGCGGTAGAAAGCGCAGGAGGCGCCATGCGTTGCTCGACCATCCCGTTGGCAGAACTCTGGCAGCGCTTGACGCCCGCACAGCGCGAGCTCTTCTCGTTGCGCGCCGACGGGTATTCCTGGGCAGAGATTGGCGCCCGCTATGATCCACCCGTTGCCGCCACTGTGCTCCGGCGCCGTGCGCAGTATGCACGCAGTCGCCTTAACGCCGTAGTATTCCCGCCGCTCGTATGTCGCCAGTGTGGGCACACGTGGACCCCACGAACGGCTGCACCAGCGCGCTGCGCAAATAATGCGTGCAGGACTCCCCGCTGGCAGGAAACACGCGACTGGTGCCGGTGCGTCCGGTGTGGGCACGAATGGCTCCCGCGCGGGACCGTGCCGCCAAAGACGTGCCCCCATGCAAATGGGTGCGGCACACAATTCTGGGCTAGCCCCCCTGATCCTTCTTAGTGGTATCAGCCCGGGGACGGTAGGGCATGCTGCGCTGGATCTCTGCCAGTTTCCACGCCCCGACCTCTTGGACAGAGAGGCCGCTACTGCCGTCTTCCTTGAGAGTGTCCACTAGGTCTACGCTGAGGGTGAACCTATAGGGCTGCTCTGTCTCGCATACCGGGCACGTCGCTAGGCCGTCTGGCTCGTGCCACGGCAGCGGTTGGTCCTCAAAGGTGTTTTCAGGGAATGAGCGCCAGCGCGCTCCACACTGGCGACAAGTGAAGGCCAGGGCAAATCGCTCTACTTCTACGCGAGGCTTTGTCTCACCCGACGCCATCGCCGTCTTCCTTGGGAGTGTCCCGCTGTTTGTGCATCTGCATCGCCAGCCAGTGCCCGAATGCTAGCCCCACAAGCGTGCCCGCTGTTGCACCGACCAGACCAAACGACGCACCGAGCACCCCAAGCCCTAGCCCTAGTTGCAAGGCTGTAGCGACGGCCATTCGCGCCTCCTGGTGAGGGTTACTTGCCATCGCCCTTTTTCTCTTCGCGCTCCACTTTCTCCTCTATAGCTTCCAGTAGCCAGGTGTTGCTGGGAATGAGCCTACGCTCACGCAGACGCTGCATCCGGTCGTACAGCGCCTCGGGGATACGGATGGTGGTCTGCACCGCCGCCTTAGCCATCGTGCTCGCTCTCACTTGTGCCGTGTTCCTTCGATTGTAGTCGGTTGCTTGCTTGAGATCTCAACCGCACAATAACGGTAGCATACTTGACAGCAAGAAAGCAAGCATGTACTATCTAGCCACAGACAGAAAGCGCACAGGAGACACCATGAACATCACCACCGCCAAGGCCAAGCGCGCACCGAGACGAGTGACCAAGGACGAGCCGGCCAGCCTGCCGATGTGGCTGACCATCGTGGCGCAGGCCGCGGAAGCCAGGGCCGAGCAGCTCCAGGAGGCAAGCAAGTGAAGCAGCGCATCC
>JAUJNC010000359.1 GCA_030446525.1 Armatimonadaceae bacterium | reverse complement strand
CGTCCAGCCGGGCGTGCAGACCGCGGAACGGCGGCCCGTGCGAAGGCAGTACCAGCACCTCGTCGGGGATCTCGCGCCGCAGCTTGTCCACGGAGGCCAGCCAATCGCTCAAAGGATCGGCGTCCGGCTCGGTGGGAAACACGCTGACGTTGGACGAGATCTTGGGCAGGACCTGATCGCCCGCGATCAGCACGCCCAGCTCCGGCTGAAAGAGGCAGGCGTGCTCCGGCGAGTGGCCCGAACCCGTCACCACGCGCCACTCCCGCCCGCCGATCTCGAGCACGTCCTCGTCGCTGATCCGGCGAAAGCTGTCGGGCAGCGGCGAAACAGCGCGGCCGAATTGGCCGAAGCGGGCCCGGTAGCGCTCGACCGCCTCGTCGTCCCAGCCCGCCGCGCGATGAAACGCGATCCCCGCTTCCGGCGCGGGCCGTCCTGTGTCGGCCAGCAGCATCCGTGCGCTGACGTACTCCAACCGGGTCATCCAAAGCCGCGCCCCGAACCGCCGGCAGAGCTCGCCCGCCATGCCGATGTGGTCGGGATGCAGGTGCGTGCAGATCACCCGCATGACCAACCGGCCCCCGAGCGGTCCCGCCAGCGCCTCCGCCCACGCGACCTCCAACTCCGGGACCTGTACGCCCGTGTCCACCACCGTCCAGCCGGGGCCGTCCAGCAGCGCCCACACGTTGACGTGGTCCAGCACGAACGGGAGCGGCAGCCGCCTCCACAGCAGACCGGGCGCGACCTCCACCGCCGCGCCGGGCTGGGGTGGTTCGTCGCAGGGGACGCTCGCGCGGCCGGCGGCCGCGTGCGCCTGACGGGCTTCGTTCATGTCGGGACTGCTAGCACCCCGCCGCGCCCCCGCCCAAGCGGGTCGCCCGCAATCGCGCCGCCGCCGTCGCTCAACGCCGCAGGGGTGAACGCCCAGGCGGAGCGCGCGTTGTTCAGCTTATCCGCCGGGGAGTGACGATGAAACGAATGTTCAGGGCCGGTTCGGCCGTTCTAAGCCTTGGGGGCGCCCTGGCGGCGCTGGCCATCAGCGCGGCGCCCGATGACGCTTCCGCGCAGCGCACCAGCCGCTCGGCCGGCGCGCGGGCGGCCCCGGCCAAGGCCGCCGCACCCGGCCTCGACCGCGCTCGCGGCATGAAGGAGGGACCTGCGGCGGTCCAGGCCGCCCGCCTGACCTGCACCGTGACGGACGCCGCTTTCCTAGGCATGGCCCAGGGCGGCGCGAGCGTTTACGAGATCGCCTGCCGCGAAGGGCTGGGCTTCATGCTGACGGCGGGCACCGCCACCGCCCCGGCCCAGGTGGTCGACTGCATCAATCAAAACGCCACGGCTGCCCGCACGCCCGGCCTCCAGGGCTGCCGCCTGGCGGCGAACGCCAATCCGGCGCAGGGCTTGCAGCCCATCGTCACCGCCGCGGGGGTGAGTTGCACGGTCAACAACGCCCGCTACCTGGGCGACACCACGACCACCAACATGGCGCGCTACGAAGTCGGCTGCGCCAACGGCCCCGGCTATGTGCTCGACCGGCCGAAGGTTGCGGGCGGACGGCCGACGGCGACGGACTGCTTCACGGCCAGCGCCGGCGGGAAGTTCCAATGCGAGTACACCACGCGGGCGCAGAGCCTCGGGCGCTTCACGCCCTTGGTGACGCAGGCCCGGCGTGAATGCGTCGTGTCCGACGCGCGTGACCTGGGCGTCAACACCCAAACCCAGAACCGGCTGTTCGAGATCGGCTGCCAAGGCCGGCCCGGCTTCCTGTTGGAGACGGCGGCCAACGGCTCGGTGGCGAACACCTACGACTGCGGGCGGTTCGGCAACGTGCCTTGCCAGTTCACGGCCGCCACCGCCGTCCAGGCGCTGAACGCTTCGGACTACACGCGGCTCCTGCGGGCCGCGGGGGTCGAGTGCACGGTTTCCAACTTCAACCGGACCGGGCGCGACGCATCCGAGCGCGAGATCGTGGAGGCGGCCTGCTCGAACCGCCCCGAGGGCGTGTTCGCCCTGTTGGTCCCGCAGGGAGCGACAGGACGCAGCGAAACCGCCGACTGCCTGGTGGCCGCCGCAGCCTACCGGCGGGAGTGCACGCTGACGTCCGTTTCGGCGCTCTACCCCTCCATCACGCGGACCTTGCCTTCCCAGTCCATCGGTCGCGAGTGCACGGTCACCGGCACGCGGGTCATGGGGCGCACGCCCCAGGGCGAGAACTGGGTGGAGATCGGCTGCTCTAACGGGCGCAGTTATGTGATCGACTATCGGGGCGGCGGGCGGATCAGCCGGATCGTGGCTTGCGGCCAGGCGACCGAAATCCTGGGAGGCTGCCGTCGCAGCTTCCCGGACTCGCGACCCGCCGCGAACTGAGCCGTCGTTAAGGAGTCGTGGCGCGGCGGCCACGGTCGCCGCGTCAACGATTCGTTAAGAGGAACACCGGTCGGGGGCTTGCGCTTGTCTTGTCATGAGACGAGCCGCCCGCTTCCTTCCCGTCCTGGCCGCCCTGTTCTTCATGGGCGCCTGCGCCACCCCGGCCGACGCGGCGAGCAACGCTGCCTCAGACGAGTATAGTTGGAACATGCATTCCGGAGAGGGTGAGGCGCACTTGATGTTCGGCCTGCCCGACTCCGACGTGGTCTGGTTCGGACTGTCGTGCAGCGCTCGGTCGGGCCGGGTGTCGCTCACGCAATACGGCGGCGACACCCACCGCGAACCGCAACTCCGCCTGGCGTCCGGCGGCACCCACCAGTCCGTCGCCGTTCGCCGCGAGCCGAACGAGCTGCATGAAGAAACCGCGAGCGCCGAGGTCAGCGCGGCCGACCCGGTGCTCAGGGCGTTCAGGAACACGGGCCGGCTGGGCGTGGTCGGGGCGGCCGACGGTTACTC
>JAUJNC010000020.1 GCA_030446525.1 Armatimonadaceae bacterium | reverse complement strand
CGGCGGCCTGATCGGCTGGATGTGGGTCTGGTCGGTCTTCTTTGCGCCGACACTGGGCATCACCAACTCCATCGCTTTCCATCATCTGAGCAAGCTGGGCAGGAGCGATGTGGAGCAGGAGCGGGATTTCGCCGTAATTCGCACGGCGGGAACCGTCGGCTGGATCGTGGCGGGCGTCCTTTTGACCTGGTACTTAAGAACGGGGGATCAGGTGCCCAAAGGAACCTGGGCACCGTATGAGGAGTTTCAGATTACCGCCCTGTTCGGCGTCCTTCTGACCGTGCTGGCCTTTCTGCTTCCGAACACGCCGCCCGCCAGAGAGGCGAAAAATCCGTGGGCGTTCACCAAGGCCTTCGCCCTGTTCAAAACGGTGCCCGGATTCCTGGCCTTTATGCTCATTTCGTTCGTCGTTTCGACCGAGTTTCAGTTCTTCTACCTGCTGTCCGCTCCGTTTTTGTCGCACGCCGGTGTCACCGATAATCTGGTGCCGATGACGAAAACGATCAGTCAGGTTTTCGAGATCATCTCGCTGGCCGTTTTTCTGCCTATCTCGCTGAAATATCTGGGGATGCGTAAGACGCTGGTTCTTGGGGTGCTGGCCTGGCCGCTGCGCTACATCATCTTTGCCATCGGCCAGCCGTTGTGGCTCGTTATCGCGTCGCTCGCTTTTCACGGTATCGGCTTCGCGTTCGTCTTCGTCACCTCGCAGATTTATGTGGACCGCGTCGCCTCAACCGATATTCGAGCCAGCGCACAAAGCCTGCTGACACTGGTGACGCTGGGATTCGGCAACTGGCTCGGCACGCTGTTTTCCGGCTGGCTGAAGGATCGCTATACGACGCTCGTCCCCGACCCGAACAACCCGGCGCAGATGATTCCCGGCGAGGTGAACTGGAGCATGATCTTCATCGTTCCCGCCGTGCTGACAATCCTGTGCGGTATCGCGTTCTGGCTGACGTTTCGGGAGCCGAAGGTGGAGGGTTCCCATGAAGGCATGGCGGAGATGGAACCCGCGCAGGCATGAAGTAAAAAAGTGCCCGCAAAGCCGACTGTCCTCCGATAACCCATTGTACAATGTTCTTATCGTGGCAGGCGGGTCACGAGGAAAACGGGGGACTGCGGATGAAATTGCCGGGCGCGGATTCCATAGAGACGATTCTTCAGCCTTCTGCGTCGCGCCTGCTGGAAACGATGCCGGATGCGTTCGTCGCGTTCGACACGGACTGGCGGTTTCTGTACCTGAACCGGGCCGCTGAGCTGGTGGCCCGACGCCCCCGCACGGCGCTTCTGGGAAAGCGGATATGGGACGAGTACCCGGCGGCGGTCGGCTCGGTTATTTACCGGGAGTACCATCGCGCCGTCGCCGAGCAATCCCCCGTCTGCTTTGAACTGCCCCACGCGCCCCATGATGCCTGGTACGAGGTAAATGCGTACCCGTTCTCCGGCGGCTTATCCGCCTATTTTCGCGATATAACGGAGCGCAAGCGGGCCGAAGAGCGACGGCTGGCGGATTACGAGCGCGAGCATCGGATCGCGGAAACGCTGCAGCGCTCCCTGCTGCTCACTTTGCCCGAAGACGCCTTCCCCGGTCTTGCCGTCGCCAGCCGGTACGAGCCTGCCTGGCAGGAGGCGCTGGTCGGCGGGGATTTTTGCGACACGTTCGCCCTGGATGAACGGCGCGTGGCTCTGGTGGTCGGGGATGTGGCCGGTAAAGGGCTGGCCGCCGCCGCCCGCACCGCCGAAGTGCAGTACACCCTGCGCGCGTTTCTGCACGAATATCCGCAACCGGCGCGGGCGCTGGAACGGCTGAACGATTTCCTTTGCGGCGCAGCCTTCCGGGAAAACGCCCCCCTTTCCAGCAGTCCCTTCGTCTGCCTGGCGCTGGCGGTCATAGATACCGAATCGGGCAAAACCGTCTTTTCCGTGGCCGGAATGGAGCCGCCGCTGCTGCTGCGCCAGGCAGGGCACGTGGAAGAGGTGCCCGCCAGTGGTTTGCCGCTGGCGGTTGAGCCGCAAACGGAGTACAGACCGATTGAGGTGCATCTGGAGCCGGGTGACCTGATGCTGATGACGACCGACGGCCTGACCGAGGCGCGGCGCGGGAACGTGTTCCTGGGTTTGCGGGGCCTGATCCGGCGAAGCGAGCTGGTCCCTGGCTACGGTCGGGCAGATGGCCCAGTCTATTCTTTCGCGAACACGTATCTTCGCGGGCGGCAAGCTGCACGACGATGCCTGCCTGCTGCCGCCGCATCTGACGCCGCCTGCGCCGCCGCCGCCCTCACTTAATGGGGCGGTGGAAGTGCTTTCCCGGCAAGCTCCGCGCAGTCCAGAGCCGTGGAGCGTTTGGACGACCCTGCCAGATAGTTGGTCAGCGCGATAAGCGCCCAGTGCCGCTGACTTTTTGCCGTCGTCTGCTCGTACTCAATGGTGGAGCCGCAGAACCGCTGGATATGCGGGTCGTTCTGGAAAAAGCGATGCTTCCTGCGCCAGCACCGTCAGCAGACGCGCGCGTGATGCCCGCGTTTGCAGATAATAGGTCGTCGCCGCGACCGCTTCGCGCCCGTTCTGCGCGGAAATGGCGGCGGCCAAGGCGGCGCGTAACTCCTCGCTGCTCATATCCTCGCGCACGTTCAGCGGCGGCAGATCGACCGGGGTAGTGGCCGGGAACTGCCGGGCGAACGCCGCCACGTCGTTGATAAAGATCGCTTCGTGGTAAAGCGCCTTGACGACGTGCGGGCTTTTATAGGTCCACATCCAGAAGTTGACGACATTGAGATAGTCATGGACGTATGCCCCCGGCATAGAGAAGCCGTTCGGACTCTCTATCTGCGCCATCCACTTCTGGCAGGCCGCCGTCAGCGCATCGGCGATAGCAATCACTGATTTCCCGCTTTGAAGCAGGCCCGTCACCTGGTTGATGACCTCTTCGCGGCTTCCCTCGATCACCCGCGTCATCGTCCGCTCGATCTCTTCCTCGCTCAGATGGCGACGGCTGCGCGAAATCGTGGGTATCGTGTCCTTGAGGCGCTGTGAGCAGATGGAGGATACATAGTCGTACAGCTCATAAAAAAGCGGCGCGGTCGGGATGTCGGGCACGACCGACCAGTGCAGGTTGTGGCTGTTTTCCCAGCCAGAAACTGCCCAATCTCCACCATCGCCCGCGCCCGCAGGGCTTTATATCCGGTGCTGCGCGTGCGCCGGTTAAAGATCGTCTCCTGCGTCGTGAAGATTCCCCATGAGGATAGCGTCTTCCGGCTTCGCCTGATAGCCCGGCTCGTCCGCAAGCCCCAGAAACAGGCGGTAGCCCTCCACGCGTCGCCGCGCAGCAGGGCGTCCGCCATACCGTCCAATCGCTCCTGTGGAGAGCCGTCACGCAGCGGCTCCTGATCCGGGAAATAGATGTTGGGCGGATGGGGAATCGGAAAATCATAGCCGTTCTTGCCCATGTAGTGGCCGGGGAACTTGCCGCGCGCCCCACACGTCCAGCCCCTGCGGCACGTACCACATCGCCTGGGCCATCGGGAGCATCTGCTGCGAGGGAGGAAGGTAACGCGTCAGCCGCAGCGGCGCGCCATGCCAGGATCGTATGGTCATAGTTCACCAGCGCCGGTTCGCCGTTCTTCGAGCGGATATGCGCCGGAACGGCCGAGATACGGGGCGGAGGCGTCAATCGCCTGCTGCATCACATCGCGCAGGCTTTCACCCTCGCGGAGCAGGCCGCAAAACTCATCGGTCGCGTCCCGGTGCTTCGCCTGCAAAACATAGCCGGACATCGTCGTCCCCGAATACTGCTTCTTTGCCATAGTAACCTCCGGTGCCATCGCTGGCTTAGACTATCTTTTCCCCTGACCGTGGCGTGAAATCCTTTTTTGCCCCGGAAGCCGCGCGTCACGGCGCACGGTCAGGCGGTACAGATATTCGGGGCCGCCGCGCGCTTCCGCATCCCATATTTCGATGTAATAGGTGCCGTCCTTTGGGGCGCGAAAAGGTAATTTGCCGATCCTGTTTCTCTTCTCCGGCGGACAGCGCGAGCGAAAAATACCGCCGGTCCACTACGCGCACCAGAGCATCCAGCGCCGATCCCCGCGCGCCCGGCAAGCAGCGCAATCGTCCACGTTTCGCCCGCCTTCGCGTCGAAGCGGAACACATCGGGTGTGTCGTTGGCGAGCGCGCCGGTGATTGTGGCAGCAGGGCCGGGCAGCGGCATGGCCTGCGCGAAGGTCGCATTAGGCCGCCTGACTTCAGCCTCGGTGCCCGCTTCTTCCGCCACGACGACCGGCGCGCTTACCTTAACATCCCCCTCATGGACAAGCGTGAGTTCGTACAGATCGGGCGCGGAGCCTGCCGGAACGGCAAGCTCGATGGAAACCTGCTGGCTGCCGCGCTTCTTTTCGTCACCCTCGGTCGGCTTGACGCCCAGAAGCACGGTCAGCGACGGCTTGTTTACCGTGACGGCTGTGGGGGCCAGGTTTTCGCCGTACAGGGTCAGCGTCGCCGTTGTGCCGCTTCGCACCGCCGAAGCGACCTTCCCTTAATCTCCGGCTTCGGCTTTTCCTGCTTCTTGTCCTGCTGCGCCCCCGCGAGCCGCAGCGCAAAGGAAGAAAAGGCAGGCTAAAGGGGCAATCCTCATTTTGGGTCCCCCTGCGTGACCCCGATGCGTGCGCCGCCCGGCAACAGGGTGATAGCGCGCAGCAGCACCCGCCCTGACATCCCAGAAAAATACCTTGCCGTCCTGGGTTTCGGCGGCGACCGTCTGGTTATCACCGGCGATGGCGACGGCATAGACCCAGTCCGACGGCTCTTTTAGCTCCTGCCTGCGCTGGGTGCCGTCCCCATTGAAGACTTTCACGACCCGATTGGCCGCACCCCAGACAAGCAGGCTGCCGTCGGGAGGGCTGAACGCGCAGGCGTTCACCGTGTCGCCCTCATCCACTTTGCGCTGCGGGTTGCCGATAACGCTGATCTCCACTTTCCAGATGCGTACCGTCTTATCCGCGCCCGCCGTCGCCAGCAGGGTGCCGTTGTGATTGAACGCTGCCCGTGTCACGGCGTCTCATGCGCGTTCAGTGCGACCAAGCATTTCCAGGAAGCCGTATCAAAGCTTAGCGCTGCGGTCCCCGCTCGCCGTCGCCAGCTTGCCGTCCGGCGAATAGGCCACGCCAAAAACCGCGTCGGCGTGATCCTTCAGGGTTTGCTGCCATTTGCCGGTGCGCGCGTCCCAGATGGCGACGGTCTTATCGAGCGACCCGGTGGCGACCTCCCCGGCTTCCACGCCACCGCATACACCACCTCGGTATGGCCGCTCAGCGCGCGGATGGACTTTGCCGTCAGCATCGTAGACGAGAACCTCGCCGGACTGGCCGGGCACGCCGCCCGCGACCGCCGAGAACTTGCCGTCACTGCTCCAGGCCAGCGCCTGCCTGATCGGCAGGGCCGGGAAGGGTACGCCGCACCGCGCCGGTGGCCGGGTCGAGAAGCCGCACGGCGCGATAGCCGCCGACGGCGAGCGTCTTGCCGTCCGGCGCGTAGGCAACGCGGTAACGGGCGCGGGCTGCTGGGTCGCAGCGGCGGAAGAAAGGGGCTTTGCGGCGGTGGTCGGGAACGCGCGGCGGCGGAGCAGCCGCCGCGAGGAAATTTGCGCCTGCCCTCATCGATCCAGCGGCGGACAAGGGCGATAGTATCGAGGTCGAGCGCGCGGCCCGGCGGCGTCTTCGGCTGAGCGCCTCCCCGGTCATGTATTTTATCGAGCGCCGCTTTGCGCCTTTGCGGGCGCAATGGCCGCGCCGTGCCGCCCGCGTGAGCAGATTGCGCGCGGTCATGGCGTAACCACTGGCCGGAGCCACGCCGCTATGGCAGGGCAGACACTCTTTTTGAAACATCGGCAGGATTTGCCGACTATAGAAACGGGCCGGGGGAGTCGCGCGGAGCAGCAGGCCCAGGCTGGCTGGGAAGCAGGAGTAGCAGCGCCGCGAGCGGTACAAGGCGGCGACATCAGGGGCTGTCCTACCTCCAGAGTTCGTGGATCGGCTCGCAGTCGGGCAGGATGGGAACCGGGCGGCCCTGCGGCGTCACCAGCTGTTTTTTCGTAATCCATGCCCAGCGCGTGGTAGATAGTCGCGGCCACTTCCGGCGGGCGTATGGCGCATCCGTGACGTATCGCCGCGCTCGTCGGTCGCGCCGATTACCTGCCCGCCGCGCACCCTGCGCCCGCAGAACAACATCACGCCACATTGCCCCAGTGGTCGCGCCCGGCATCCTTGTTGATCTTGCTGGACTGTGATCGCCGTACATCGCCACCAGCGTGTCTTCTAGCACTGCCGCGCCGCTTCATGTCCTGCAGCAGGGCCACCGCTTTATCGAATCCAGGCAGGGCTTTATCGCAGGCCTCGAAGATTTTGGCGTGATGGTCCCAGGCGCTGTAGGAAAGCAGGACGAAGCGGACGCCCGCTTCCAGCAGACGCCGCGACAGCAGCGCCTGCGCGCCCCAGCGCCCGTCCCGACCGTACTCGTCGCGCAGTTTGTCCGGCTCTTTCGACAGGTCAGACGCCTGCCGCGCCTCCGAGGAAAGGATCATCTGCGTGGCGCGCTGGTAAAACGTATCCATCGAGCCGACCTCATCGGACGCCTCGACGCGGCGAGCAGGTTATCAATGGCCTTGAGCATCGTCTGCCGCCGCGACAGCCGCTGCGGGGAACGTCGGCAAGCAGCGACAGATTGGGCACCTTCCAGTCTTTGCGCGACGGGTCATCCGACTTGAAGGATTCTACCGCTCGCCCAGCCAGGCGGCCTTACCCAGTTCCCAGGTAAACGAGTGGTTGCGCGGCACGGCGACATAGGGCGGAAGGGTGTTCAGCGCCCGCATCTCATGGGTGACAATCGAGCCGATGGAAGGGTAATCGCCGCCCTGCATGACGCCGTAATTGCCCGTAAGCATCCACTGCGCCGCCGTCTCCTCATGGTGGTCGCTGCCGGTCACCTGCCCCCGGCACAGCGCGAAAATATCGGTGATCTTGGCAAGTTCGGGCATCTGGTCGCTGAAGCGGATGCCGGGGATACCGGTGGGGATGGTGCCGTACTTGCCGCGAATCTCCTGCGGCGCGTCCGGCTTGGGTCGAGCGTATCGTGGTGGGTCAGCCCGCCGCCGAGGAAAATCAGCAGGACGTTCTTCGCTCTGGCCTTCTTCGCTGCCTTATTGGCAGCCTGGGCGGCCTCCATATGCAGCATGTCGGGCAGCGAAAGGCCCAGCACGGAAAGCGCGCCCAGCCGCACGAAATGGCGGCGCGACAGCCCGTCGCATTGTATCGGCCCCTGCCCATCCACGTCAGCATCAGTCACACTCCGTTGCAGCCAGAAGGCGGTCACTCATTGTACCACGCCCGCGGTTAATGGTTGAACAGGAACTCGGAACTGTTGAGCAGCGCCCAGAGCAGGTCCTGGAAGCCCTCCTCGCGGCTCGGCGACTGCTTGATGGCTTTCACCAGCGCACGGGATTCGGCGGCGGTCGGGCGGCGGGCCAGCGCGCTCAGGAACAGCGTTTCCAGTATTTCACTGTCGGGCTTTCCGGATTTAAGGAGCGCGGGAAGGATGCCGTCGGGTGATTTAACTTTTTGGTGGACAGCGTCGCCGTTCAGCAGGGCAAGGGGCCTGTGACATCGCCGGGTGGGGGTTACGCTCGGAATCGGAGGGCATGACACGCGGCGGGCGACCGAACGTATCCAGCAGCAGCGACGGAATCTCGGTGTCGGCAAGCTCGGAGGCGCGAACGCCGAGTGTCATGCCCTGGAACTTATCGGGGACGCCGGTCACCTGCGCTACGGCGTCCACTATCTCCTCGGCGGGCAAACGGCGGGCGTAGTAGTGCGAAAACAGCTTCGTGTCTATCTTGTTGGACTTGTTGGGCCGCGCGCTGAGCTGGTAGGTGCGCGATTTCATGATGGTCGCCAGCAGGTGCTTCAGGTCGTAGCCGTGGCGGATGAAGTCCTCGCACAGCGCCTTCATCAGCGGCTCGTTTTTCGCCGGATTGGTTGAGCGGACATCGTCCACCGGATCGATAATGCCCGACCCGAAGCAGCGCGCCCAGAAGCGATTGACGATGCTGCGTGTGAACTCGGGCTGACGAACCATCCATTGCACCGTTTTGATGCGCCGGTCTTCATCCTTCTTAAAAGACAGGTTAGCGCGGTCGAGGGGGCGCGGCTCCATCAGTTCCGCCGTGCGCGGCTGGCGCACATCGCCATTTCCGGTCGCCTCGAGAGATTCGGGAATAACACCGTCCCGCTTGCCTTTGCCGGTGACTTGCTGGAACAGGGCGACAAAGTGATAATAGTCGTCCTGCGTATAGCGTTCGGTGGGGTGGTTGTGGCACTTGGCGCAGGCGATGCGGCTGCCCAGAAAGACCTGCGCGGTCATCTCCGCCGTGTTCTCCGGATTGCGAATCCAGTACCGCTCGCCGCGCTTTTGCGGGGCGCGGCTGACAAAGAAAAGACCCTGCCGGTTTTTGTAGGGGTCGCCGGTCGCCGTTAAAATGTCGTAAGCTATGCGGTTCCACGGACGGTTGGCGTTGAACTGCTCCATCAGCCACTGTTGAAGCAACATGGCGTTCTTGCGCCCCAGGTACTCTTTTCGCAGGACGAACAGATCGCCGAACTTGAGCGCCCACACCTGCCCGTACTCGGGCCGCTGGAGCAGCGCGTCTATGAGTTTGCTGCGTTTGTCACGGTCTTTATCCGCCAGAAACGCACGCGCCTCGTCCGCCGTAGGCAGCGTCCCCAGAGCATCGATATAGGCGCGGCGCAGGAATTCCTGGTCGGTGCACAGGCCGGACGGCTCGATGTGAAGCTGTTTTAGCTTGGCATTGACATGGTCGTCGATATAGTTGGTGCGGAATTTATAGGCCGCCTCGGACACCTGCTGCGGGAAGGGCGCGGTGAAGATGGCCGTGGCCAGTTTGTCGCGGTAGCTGGCGATGACGGCGGTCTCACCGGGCCGCCGCACCTTTACCAAGCCCGAGCCGTCCACGGCAGCGACCGTGACATCGTTGGAGCTATACAGAGCACGGCCCGTCACGTCCTGCGTGCTTCCATCCGAATACACGGCCCGAACCAGCAGCCGTTGCTTCTCGCCCGCGCGCATCTGCCGGTCGCCGGGCAGGACGACGAGTTTCGTTACCGTCGCTTCCTTGCCGGTCGGGCCGGGCGCGCCCTGCCGCAGCCAGCCGAGCAGCGTGTCGTAGGCGCGGGTCCCTTTTTCCAGCCGCCTGCCGCCCCGGTGCCCGACTTCGAGCAGCGGCTTGCGAAGGAGAAGACTCTTTTCGGGGGCCTCGCGGGAGATGCGCCGCCCGCCCATCTGCCGGGTAATCTGAACGAAGTCTATCTCCGGCGCGTAACCACGCAGGGAAAGCTTAAAGCCGCCCTTGCCCTGGGCCGCGCCGTGACACGGTCCCTGGCTGCACCCCAGCCGGGTGAATGTGGGAACCACGTCCCGCACGAACGAGTAGACGACGGGCAGCTTCGTATCGCGCACTGTGACCGTGACGGGGGCCTGCCTGCCCTTCCACCGGGCCACAACCGCCGCCGATCCGTCGCCGCGCGCCGCAATCTCGCCCGCCGCCGATACCGCTGCCACCTCCGGCGCGCGGGAAACGAAGGTCGCTTCATCGGTGACATCACGGCGCGTGCCGTTCGGGAATCGGGCCGTTACCAGAAGGCCCTGCGTCGCGGTCGGACCGGTCAGCTTTATCGCCGGGGGCAGCACTTCCAGGCGGATGGTCTGGGGGACAGGGAGCTTGGCGCGGCGCGGCGCACCGCTGGCGCTTAAAGTGAGCGCCAGTAGGCTCGTGAAGAAGAGATAGGCGACCGGCAGTTTCGACATAATAGATGGTGCATTATACCGTACCCGCCTTTAACCGCCCCATTCCTCCACGGGGCGGGAGGCGTTACCGTCTACTCGCAGGCAGAGGAGCATCCGGGGCTGTTCCCGTCAGCCGCCTACCGTTGACAGCGTTGACGCGCTTCGTTTACAATACACAAACAGAACAATCAGCATTAGGAGTTTTCCGTGTCGTTACTTGCCCGTACCGCTTCTTTGTTTGCCGTGGCCGGAGCAGCAGCCCTGGTCTTTGGAATCGCAGCGCCGCCGTCCACCGCTGCGGCGGGAAAGCCCGCCGCCCGCCTGGGTGCGAAGTCAAAACCGGCGAAAGCCACCCATCCCATCGTGACCATCGTGACCGGGCACCATAAAGATCAAGCTGTTCCCGGAGGCAGCCCCCAAAACGCTCGCGAACTTCGACAAGCTGACACAAACAGGCTTCTATAACGGTCTCACCTTCCACCGTGTTGAGCCGAACTTCGTCATTCAGGGCGGCGACCCGAAAGGCGACGGCACCGGCGGTCCCGGCTATATGATCAAGAACGAGCCGAACAAGAAACTTCGCCACAACGTGGGGGCGGTCGCAATGGCGAATGCCGGGCGCGACACGGCGGGGTCGCAGTTCTACATCGTCATCGGGCAGTCGGCTCCGCATCTGGACAACGGCAACTACACGATCTTCGGGCAGGTGTTTCAAGGGCAGGCGGTTGCCGAGAAGATTGCCGAAGGTGACCGGATGACGAAAGTGACTGTCACCCCGGCGTCGGCCAAGAAATAGCCTCGGGAATGGCCGGCTCGCTGTGCGTGACACGTCCGCACGCCCTGGTGCGGGGCCGCGCCGCGCCGCGTGCGTGCAGGGGGGTCCGGCTTCCGGGCGGGACAATCTGGAGGGCTTGCTCCGGATGCTGTATCAGGGGCCTGCCGCCGCACATGTGGACACGGTGGAGGCAGTCCGGGAAGAAATGCTGCGCCGCGCTTTACAAGCTTTCGCATTGCAGGCTCGTGAAACGCGGCGTGGAGGAGAAACGTGGGCCCAGCAGGATTCGAACCTGCAACCAACCAGTTATGAGCCGGGCGCTCTGCCGTTGAGCTATGGGCCCGCACGAAAACGATTGTAACACACGCCCAGGGCCGGAGCAAGTATCCGGCCTGTGTGCCGTATTGGGAGCGCGAAACAATGAACACGAAGGTAAAAGTGCTTTTCGGATGCGCGGCGGCACTGGCATGGTCAGGAACAGCGTCAAGCCGCGCGCAAGAAAGTGCGGCCCGTCCGCCTGCGCCCGCTGCGCCGCTGCGTGTCAAGGCGGGCGAATGGATAACCAACGGCCCGGTTCGGCTGCGCGTGGTGCGGGTGATGGACCCCTATTTCGACCCGAGTGACTATGAAAGCGAGCCGCGAAAGGACGCGGCGGGCCGGACTCTTCAAAGCCGTTACTGCGCCCTGATGCTCGAATACCAGAATCTTACGAAAGAGCAGATTAACGTTTATTTCGATAACTGCCAGCTTATTGACGATAAGGGCGCGGGGACCCCTTTAACCGGAGGGCTTGGGGAAATCAGTCCCGCTCCCGGCAGGCAAAGGTTTCAAAACCTGAAGTTCAATCCCCTGAAGGCGTTCGGCCAGCCGAAGGAGTTGGTGTTCCAGCTAAATACCTATCCAAGTTTAGGCGCACTCCCCTCCCTGCCCAGAGAACAGCAGGCGCAGGCGCAGGCGCAAAAATTGAGGGAGGAGAAGCAGGAGCAGTTCCGCCGCGCCTACCCGACGTCCGACCGGCTGTTCCAGGTCGTTCTGAACACGGTCCCGGCAAAAGAGGTGCAGACGCGGGCCTCCGCCGCCACAAAGAAAACCAAGTAAAGGAAGCAATATGAATCCCGATGGAAAAGGCCGCCTGATTCTGATACGGCACACGGAATCGGCGTGGAACAAATTGAACGTCTTCACCGGATGGGTGGATATACCGCTTTCCGAGAACGGGCGTGAGCACGCGCTCGAGGTGGGGCGCGCCCTCAAGAACAAGTTTGCGGTGGACAAGGCGTACACGTCGTCGCTGGTGCGGGCGCAGGAGACGCTGGACCTCGTCATGGAGGGGGCCAAAATCTCCGGTATCCCGGTGGTGCAGGACTGGCAGCTTAACGAACGTTTCTACGGCGGCTGGCAGGGCAAGAACAAAGCGCAGACCGCCGATAAGTATGGGGCAGATGCCGTCCACGCCGTTCGGCGCGGTTATGCGGCCCGCCCGCCCGGCGGCGAGAGCCTGGAAGACACCTGTGACCGCGTCCTTCCCTACTTCGAGGAGACGATTGAGCCGGAACTGGCGCAGGGCATGACCATTCTCATCGCCGCGCATGGCAACTCGCTCCGGGCGCTCGCCAAAAAGCTGCTGAGCCTGTCGGACGAAGCGGTGCCCGGTTTCGAGATCGGTAACGGCGAGGTGCTGGTGTTCCGGCGCGAAACGGACGGCTCCTATGTCCGCGAAACGGACGCCGTCGAGGCTCCCAAAGGCCCCAAAAACGTTTAGGTTCAAGCGATGTCTTATGACGTAGACCGTGATTTCGCGGCTTTCAACGAGACGCTTCGGCAGGACGCCCCGGATTTCTTTGCGGGGGATGCGCCGGTTTCGTGGCGCGCGCGCCGGGCCGCCTGGATGTGATGGGCGGCATCGGGGACTACTCGGGCTGTCTGGTCGCCGAGATGCCGATTGCCCCGGCGGCGCTGGTCGGCGCGCAGCGGGATAACGGCGACTCCGTCCGCGTCCGCTCCGCAAACGCCGCCGCAGAGAGCCTGACGCCGGAGGTGGCGCTGCCGGTTGAAGCGTTCGTCAACCCGGTGTCGCTGCACAAGCGGCTGCTGGACGGCCCGGCCCAGAACGCTGGGCCGGGTACGCCGCCGGGTGTCTCGCCCTGCTTGCGCGCCGAGGGGCTTCGTAATTCCCCGGAACGCCTCCGCACGGCTGTTCGTCCACTCGACGGTGCCACTCGGCGCGGGCGTGTCGTCCAGCGCCGCCGTCGAGGTCGCCTCCATGCGCGCGCTCTGCGCGGCGTTCGGTATCACGCTGGACGGGCTGATGCTCGCGCGGCTGTGCCAGCGTGTCGAGAACGAGGTCATGGACGCTCCGTGCGGCATTATGGATCAGGTGACGAGCGCGCTGGGCGAAGAAGGCCGTCTGCTCGCCCTGCTGTGTCAGCCCTATCAGGTGCAGGGCACGGTAGAACTGCCTTCCGGTTGGTCGGTCTTCGAATCGACTCCGCGGTCAAGCACGCGGTCGGCGGCTCGGCCTACACGAAGGTTCGGGTTGCGGCCTTTATGGGCTATAAGATGCTGGCGGGACCGGGCGGGCAGTGGCTTCGGCGGCTACCTGTGCAATGTTTCGCCGGACGAGTACCGGGGCCTGATGCCCGACGGCCTGCCCGAGACGATGAGCGGGGCCGTATTTCTGGGCGCGCACGGCGGCATCTTCGACACGGTGACGACAGTCAGCCCGGCGGAGACGTATCGCGTTCGCGCCGCGACTGAGCACGCCATATGGGCGAGTATGTGCGCGTGCAGCGATTTTTGGAAAGCGTCAAAGACGGCATCGGTGAGGCGATGGAAATTGCCGGGAGCAGATGTATGCCGCCCACGCCTCGTACTCCGCCTGCGGCCTGGGTGCGGAAGAGACCGACCTGCTGGTGGAACTGGCGCGCGCGCAGAGCGATTCCGTCGCGGGCGCGAAGATAAGCGGCGGCGGCTCCGGCGGGACGGTCGTCTTTCTGGTGCGCGCCGAAGACGAGGAGCGCGTCGCGCAAACCGTGGCGGATGAATACGCGCGCCGCACCGAAACACGCCCCGCATCATCCGGAGAACGTCGCCGGGGGCATTCGCCACCGAGGTACGGCAGGTTTAAAGGGCAAAGACTTCCCGGAGTGTCCACACTCCGGGCCGTCGCCAACGAAAGGACGATATTCTACGTGCTGCCCCGATCCGGCGAATACTATATCGAAAAGGTGCGCGGGCTGCATGTCGCCATGCGCGACCTGCTGCTGCGTCACCTGCGCGAACAGGAGCAGGATACGCAGGAACGGCGTTGTCCGGTGTCGCCGATGTGCGCGGCGGCGATACCGTCTACACCATGATGAGCACGGCGAGGCGGAACTGATCGCCTTCTGCGAAGAATGGGCGCGAATCGCCCTTCGTGCTGATCTCCGAGGGTATCGAGGGTGCAGGCTGGCGCGTATTCCCCGAAGGCGCGCAGGAGGAAGATGCCGCTTTTCTGATGATCGTGGACCCGATAGACGGGACGCGCAACATCATGTACAACAAGCGCTCCGCCTGGATTTTGACCGGAATCGCGCCGAACCGGGGGCCGGACACGAACCTTTTCAGACATTGAGGCGGCGGTGATGACCGAGGTCCCGACCACGCGCCACCTGCTTGCCGACCAGTTATGGGCCACAACCGGCGGCGGCGCGCGCACCGCGAAGCCCATAATCTTGTCACCGGTGAGCGGCACGTTCTGCCCCTGCGCCCTTCGCGGCGGACAGCCTGGCGCACGGGTTCGCGTCCATCGCCAAGTTTTTTCCCGCCGCCAAGGCGGCCACGGCGGCATTTGAGGAGAAATTGTTCGAGCGCGTTCTGCCTGACGGCGGCGAGAACCCGCTTATCTTCGATGACGAGTATATCTCGACAGGGGGGCAGCTTTACGAGATTCTGGTGGGGCATGATCGCTTTCTGGCCGATCTGCGCCCGCTCTTTTTCGAGGCGCTGGGTCTGCCGCCCAAACTTACCTGCCATCCCTACGACATCTGTACCGAGCTTATCGCGCGCGAGGCGGGCGTCATCGTCACCGCGCGGACGGCGCGCCGCTTTCGGCCCCGCTCGGATATTCGCGCCCATGTCGCGCCGGCTACGCCAACGAAACGCTGCGCGCCCGTATCGAGCCGCATCTTCAGGAACTACTTGCGGACCTCTCCCCCCTGCCCCCTCTCCTAAGGAAAGGGGGAGCTATGCGAGTAGCTCATCCTATTGCTTCACCTTTAGGTGGCATACGTTACAATACGTTAACTTTTCCGTGACGCAGAAGCGGCACGAACTGGTAGCTCCCCCTTTCCTTTAGGAGAGGGGCAGGGAGAGAGGTCCATGGAAGTCGTTCGTAAAGCGGTGATAACGGCGGCGGGTCGAGGACACGGCAGTTCCCGGCGACGCGCTCGGTGCGAAAGAGATGCTTCCCCTGGTGGACTGCGACGGCATCGCCAAGCCGACCATCCAGATCATTGTCGAGGAGTGTCTGCAAAGCGGCATCGAAGACATCTGTATCGTCGTCAACAAAGGCGGGGCGGAGCCATTCCAGCGCCACTTTTCAGCGCCTGGACGAAGACGAGCGGCGCGTGTTCCGCGGCAAGGAGTGGGCGCTTTCGCAGGCGGACGCCCTGCGCCGCATGCAGGAGCGCATCACCTATGTGGAGCAGGAAACCCCGGAAGGCTATGGACACGCTGTTTACCAGACCCGCGACTGGGTGCACGACGAGCCGTTCCTGCTGCTGCTGGGCGACCACATCTATATCTCCGGCAAGAAGAAGCGCCGCGCCCAGCAGGTAATCGAAACCTACAATGTCGCCCAGTGCGCCGTTTCCGCCGTACAGCAGACGCCGGACGACAAGCTCCACCTGTTCGGAACCGTCACCGGCAACCCGCTCGGTTCCGATCCGCCGACCTACGAAGTGACGGAGATAAAACAGAAACCGGCGCTCGTNAGATCGTCGCCCGCGGCTACGCGGCGGCCGCTTTCCACGTCTCCCAGGTCGACCCGGATAAGCACGAGGGCTTCAAGGATGGCGTGCACGCCATCTTCGATCAGAAGCGCTCCGCCGACTCGTGGGGCACGATCGCGGCCTGGGCCTGGGGGGCGAGCCGGGCGATGGACTACCTGCAAACGGACCGGGACGTCGACGCCGCGCGCGTGGCGGTCGTGGGCCATTCGCGCGGCGGCAAGGCCGCGCTCTGGTGCGGCGCCGAGGACGAGCGCTTCGCCCTGGTCATCAGCAACGATTCGGGCTCCACCGGCGCGGCCATCGCCCGCCAGAAGAAGGGGGAGTCGGTCGCCAGGATCAACAGTGCGTTCCCGCACTGGTTCTGCGAGAACTACAAGAAGTACGCCGGCAAAGAGGACGAGCTGCCCGTGGACCAGCATGAGCTCGTCGCGCTGATGGCGCCGCGTCTGGTCTACGTCGCGAGCGCGTCGGAAGACAGCTGGGCAGACCCGCGGAGCGAGTTCCTGGCGTGCGTGATGGCGGAGCCGGTTTACAAACTGTTTGGCTTACGGGGCGTGGGAGCCGACCAGATGCCCAGGCCCGGCGCCCCCCT
This sequence comes from Armatimonadaceae bacterium, assembly GCA_030446525.1. Next base: position 36,356 of record JAUJNC010000020.1, on the reverse strand, counting down.
GCACGGCGGGTCCATCGGGTACCACCTGCGGACGGGGGGGCACAACCTGACGCCCTACGACTGGGACCGCTTCCTGGACTTCGCGGACAAACACATGCGACGGCCCGGGAAGCCGTCAACGTGAACCACCCCCGGAATTTCCTACGGCAGAGTCCCGCATCGCAAGCAGGCCGGGCGGCGACTTCTCCCCCACCGTCAGTGCCAGCCAGACCGTCGGCGGCGTAGGCTCCTACACCTGGGGCTCGACGCCCGGGCTGGTGGCGGACGTGCAGGGCTGGGTGGACGACCCCACCGGCAACTTCGAAGGCCTGGCCTCCCGACGGGCGGCCTTCGTGATTCGCAAATAGCTGACGGGCGCCCCGGTGGCAGTGGCCGCCAGGGTGTCCATCCTTTAAAGGAGTAAGGCTGCGTCACAGCCAACAATAATGCGCCGTGGCCTCTGCTGCTTCCCCAAAACCCAGGACAGCCCTTTCCAGACGCCTCGAGTGCGACCTGTCGCCGCCGATCCAACGCTACCTGAGCGCACACGGCTACACCGTCCGCAGTGAGGTCAATGGATGCGACATCACCGCGCTCGACGGCGACCGGCTCATCGTCATCGAGATGAAGAAGTCGTTCTCCACAGACCTGCTGATACAGGCCGCGGAGCGGCAGCGCGTGGCCGACAGCGTGTACGTCGCCCTGCCGGTAGAGGGCAGTCCTCAGCGGCGGGACCGCCACAGCAAGCGGTGGCGCGGCATCGAGCGCCTCCTGAAGCGGCTTGAAATAGGCCTCCTCCTGGTCCACTTCCCGGACGATAGGGACGCCCCGCCGGTAGTCGAGCTCGTCTTTCACCCGGTGAGCGTCCCCAGGCCGCGCCGCAAGCCCGGGGTGCGCCACGCCATCCTGCGGGAGATCGCGGGCCGCTCCGGCGATTACAACGTCGGGGGCACCGGGGGACGGGCGATCCTGACTGCCTACCGCGAGCAGGCTATCTTCATCGCCTGCTGCCTGGAACGATCCGGCCCGATGACTCCCCGCGCCCTGCGCGCTCTGGGCGCCAGTCCCAAGACCCAGAGCATCTTGTTCAGGAATGTCTACGGCTGGTTCGAGCGGCTGGAGCGCGGTGTTTATGCCCTGCGCCCCGCAGGCCGCGAGGAGATAGCTCACGCCTATCCTGGTGTCGCCGCCGTTTATGCCGCGAAGCTGGACCAGATGGGGCCCGCAGAGTCGGGAGCGTCAGGATCGGGAGGATGATGTGGACGACGCTGACTCCCCTCCGGGCGCCCCTTCCGGCGCTATCGCGTCCCACCTCGCGCCTCTGCATAACTCCCCTGCATAGGCGGGTAAAGATACGGCGGGCGGGATATCCGCCCGCCGTAAGGAGAGCAAACATGGTCCCAACCATCAGCCGGGAAGAGCTGAAGGCCAAGCTGGATCGGGCCGAAGACTTCCGGCTTGTCGAGACCCTCGCGCCGTTCATGTACCAGGCGCAGCACCTGCCCGGAGCCATCAACCTGCCGCCCAACGAGGCAACGCAGCTCGCCCCCGCGCTCCTGCCGGACAAAGCCGCCGAGATCGTGGTCTACTGCAGCAACCCCACCTGAAACGCCTCGGAGAACGTCGCCCGTGAACTGGCGGCGATGGGATACACGAACGTCAAGGACTATGCGGAAGGCAAGCAGGACTGGGTGGACGCCGGACTTCCTACCCAGAGCGAAGGACAGCCCTCCTCGTGAAACGGTCTGCCGGAGCGGCCGGAACAGGGCAACGGCAGGTGGAATCGGGGGCCTGCCATTGCCTACCTTCCCAAGAACTGAACAGGAACAAAAAGCCCGGTCGCGACCGGGCTCTTTGAAAGGAGGCTATCTCCCGCCCTGGCGGTGCTGGAACCGGGCCGAGGTGTTAAGCGCGCCGCGCCAATAGCAGGCAGGCGTCGTCGTGGAGCGCGCCCCCCGCGAACCGGCCATAGCACGCCGCCGCACTCGGGGCAGACGAAGACCGAGTTCTTCCCACCCCGGGGGCGCTTTTGGCCTCGGCCGCGATGTCTCGATCGATGGCTTCTTGCAGCGTCGCAACGTCACTATGCACGGGGTTTCCCTTTCCCTGCCTGCGCCTTCTCGGCTCTTTTGAACACGGCGTCGGATGGGTAGAAACAGACAGGAGAAATTGTACGTCAGCGTACAGTGACATCGTATCATATTCTGTACGTGAGCGCACCAGAAAGTGAAAATAACGGATGCCTGTGGAACAAGACGCCGGTAGTGAGGAACGAAACCGCCTGCTTGCGGCGCTGCCCCGCGAGGAATACGAGCCCCTGCTCGCTTCGGCGGAGGTCGTCACGCTGGGCTTCAAGGAGATCCTCTATGACAAGAACCAGCCCATCGAGCACGTCTACTTCCCGCGCCGGGGCGTGTATTCCATCATGATCGTCCTGGAGGAGGGTGAGCAGATCGAGGTGGCGACGGTGGGCAACGAAGGCATGCTGGGTGTGCCCGTGTTCCTGGGGGGCGGCTCGATCCCCGGCCGATGCTTCTGCCAGATCTCGGGCGAGACGGTGCGGCTGGGGGCGCAGACGCTCAACGAGCAGGCGGCGGGCGGGAGCGCGCTGCAGCAGATCCTGCACCGCTACACGCAGGCGCTGCTGAGCCAGATCGCCCAAAGCGCCGCCTGCAACCCTGTCCACTCCATCGACCAGCGGTGCGCCCGGTGGCTGCTGATGACCCACGACCGGGTGGGGGGCGGCGCGGACCCGTTCCCGCTGACGCACGAGTTCCTCGCCGCAATGCTGGGGGTGCGCCGCGCCGGGGTCACGGAGTCCGCGGGCCGGCTCCAGAAGGCGGGGCTGATCCGCTACACCCATGGCAAGATGACCATCATCGACCGCCCGGGGTTGGAGGCTGCCGCCTGCGAGTGCTACGGCGTCATTCGCCGCGAGTTCGACCGGCTCGTCGGCGGCCCGCCCGGGCAGTAGATCCGCTATCACCTTTCTACTCACCGCGCCTTCCGCTGCAATTGCCGGAACATGCGGATGTGCTGGCGGATCGACACGGCGAGCCGTTCCCGCCTCTCGCACAACTCCCGCAGGCGCGCGGCGTAGTCTTCGTAGGCCGCGCCCGCGGCGCGGACGGTTTCGAGCTCCGAGGGCTTGACGCACACCTTGTGCGCGCGGTTCCCTTCGCGCCGGATGCGGGTTTCTTTGACCGTGCTCTGCATCACTGTAGCTCCCTTCCCGGCCTGTCCCCCTCCCGGACGGCTCTGCACCTTGCCATGACCAGCGTTACCAGGGCCGGGGCGATCCGGTCCAGGGGGAGCACGTGGTCCACGCACCCGGTGGCAATCGCCGCGCCGGGCATGCCGAACGCCCGGGACGTGGCCTCGTCCTGCGCCAGTACCGCACCGCCCGCCGCCTTTACCACCCGCACGCCCGCCGCGCCGTCTTTGAGCTTGCCGGTCAGGACCAGGGCAATCGCGCGCTCCCGGAAACAGGCCGCCACCGACGCGAACAGCGGGTTCGCCGACGGGCGCGTGAACTCCACCTTCGGCCCGTCCGAGAGTGCGAGCGTCCTGTCGGGGCAAACCAGCAGGTGCCGGTCGGGGCGGGCCACGTACACCGTCCCGCCGCGCAGACGTTCCCCTTGCTCCGCGCCCTTGACGGGAAGGGGCGCTCGGCGGGAGAGGAGGTCGGGAAGCAGGCTGTCGCTGCGCGGATCACGGTGCTGCACGACCAGGATGGGCGCGGGGAAGCCACCCGGAAGGGCCGACAGGATCTGCTCGATAGCTTTGAGGCCGCCCAAAGACGCCGCGACCGCCACCACATCAAAGGCGGCGCTGGAAACAGGTCCAACACTGGGTTGGGGCCGGTGGGGCATGCTTTCTCCTTGCTGCGGATTGAGTAGAATAGGGCCAACGGATCACGTACGCTACCGTACAAACCATGTTATATCACATTTGTGTACGGTAGCGCACACTTTGGCAAAGGTTTTTATGTCCACCGTCAGAGATCCCGCAGCACCGCCCTGAAACCGTCTCCCCGTCGCTCTATGCCGGGAAGGTTACCAGGATCTTCCATCGGAACTTGAGGCGGTCTCCTTCGGCATATGGGAGAGCATCTACGAGCCCACGAAGCCTATCCTGAACGTCTACTTCCCCGAGAGCGGCGTCGCCTCGACCCTCACGGTCCTGGAGAACGGCAAGGGCCGAAGTGGGCATCCGTGGGCATTGTGGGGAGCGAGGGGGTAGCGGGCCTGCCAGTCTTTCTCGGGACCGCCCTTAGCGACCACAACCCGCGCACTAACGCCGACCGCGCGGAGCCCGGCTTCCAAGGAGCACGGCGACTTGCAGACCGCCTTTTCGCCGCCCGACGCGCGGGGTGACAGGAAGGTTCTGCCTGCGGTAGGCAGTCGGTTCAAGAACGGGCTGCGCCTACCTTCAGCGGAAGCTATCATTAGAGTTGTGGCGCAATTGCTTTGTTGTCGTCTCGTCTGGTAAACTTTCGTTATTGCGGTGACCTATCAGAAGCTGTCCGCCCGCCCCTGGGCCTTTGTTAGCATGACCGGCATGAGCGTAGCCGAGTTCGACGCCCTCCACGAAGAGTTCGCACCCGCCCACGCCCGACGCCGCGCCACGCTCAACATCACGAAGCGCGACAAACGCCCCCGGCAGCGTCTGGCGGGGCGGAGGGCCCCACCGCCATGACCTTCGCGACCGGCTACTGATGACGCTCATCTGGCTGCGCGTCTATACCACCTATGAGATCCTGGGCTTCTTCTTCGGGCTCAACAAGACTAATGTCGAAGACAATCTCAAGGATGTTTTAGCTACCTTGCAGAGCATGAGCACCTTCGCCTTTGAGCGCCCTGCTCCCGAGCGGCCCAAGCTGCGCTCGCCGCACGCGGTGATGGATGCCTTTCCTGACGTTCGTCTGGTCATTGATGCCAAAGAGCAGCGCATCCAGGAGCACCAAGGGCGACACGCCTGCCCACGATCAGCAGAAGCCCTACTACTGGGGCAAGAAGAAGGCGCACACGCTCAAGAACCAGGTGGGCGTGCGCCCGGATGGGCACATCGATGCTCTCTCGAGAGCGCCGGGCGGCGCCAACCACGACCGGACGCTGCTGCGGCAGACCAAGTTGCTGGACAGACTGACGCCGGAGGAGGCGGCGATGACGCACAAGGGCTACGATGGCCTCCAGAAGGATCACCCCGGCGCGCGCATTTACCAGCCGTTCAAGGCACGTCGCGGCCACCCGCCGACCGAGGAGCACAAAGCTTACCACCGGCATCTGTGGCGGTATCGGATGGTGGTGGAGCACGCGCTGGCTCACCAATGGGTTTGCGGTTCTGTGGCGGGTGTTCCGTCATGGGCGTGAGCATCCTTCTCCGGTGGTGCGTGTCGTGGCGGGCCTGGTCAACCGGCGCACCGCGGTGCGTCCGCTCAAGAAATATGCGGCGGCCTGAAACCGAAGCAAGGACAAAGACGCCAGGAGACGGCTTCAACGCTAATGCACCACAACTCTATTGGTTTTCTGGGCCTGCAACTGAGCCTGGCTGATTTTCAGCAGTTCGATCTCTTTAGACAAATCTGCCTTTACCGCTTCGAGCCTTGAGTTAAGACTGAACTCCAGCCGTTTAGTTCCTTCTTGATGCAGGCGACCTGGAAGTCCTTTGAGGTAAGCATACATCAAACCGAGGACGATGAGCAGAACGGCCTGGCCGAAAATGATAAGGTGTCCAGTCATCGGTCCTATGCAAATTGCCCAAGATACCGCGCCTAACGCCCGAACTCAGGGCGCGAAGCACTTGACCCGGTGCGAAGCAAACTGCCGGCTGCTCTCGCGTCCCCTGCAGTGAGTGGTTGGGCCGGTATCTATTCGGTATCGTCGCCGCTGTCTTGGCCTGCGGCTGGCTCTTACCAAAGGGATTCAGCACCGAAAGATTCGGAACCCAGGAGAAGTCTCCGGTGTTGCGCGTAACGAGGGTGCGGTTATAAACAAGACAAGTCGCAGCTACCAGGGCATCCCCCAGCTCATTCTCCTGGCCTGACGCAGTCGCACGGCCTGATCTAAAACAGCCTGCGTTATTGGCAAAACCGTAGCAGCAGCAAAGAATGCTTCAAAATGCTCACGCTCCTGTTCGCTCAGTTGATGGTAGCCAAAGACCTCAACATAGCTGACGGCGGATACAGCAGGTGCGTGTTCGGCGATGAAACGGCGCAAATCCTCTTGATCTGGTTGAGCCGCGTAGATGATAATGTTGCTATCGATAAGCACACCTACTCGCCTCTGCCGGGCAGGACGCGATCCTCCCGCATCTCCCGTTCCCACGCTGCCGGATCGGGCAGATCCGCCAGAGCTATGACAAGGCAAGTCGTTCTAATGCGACGGCCATGCGCTGGCCCTGATCTTCGGCGGGAGACACAACGGCTGGTTCCTCTAAAACGGTGACGTAAACGTTGAGGGCTTGGTCGTGCACGGATTGTTGCGGCATGTCGCTGTGCCACTGCAATTACCGCGCAAGACGGCTTTGAAGGTGTTAAGCATGAGAAGATTATACAACAGTATCCGCCGCGACGCTGCACGCACCGGCCCAACGAAAAAGCTCACCGGCGCGAAGATGAGCCTGATGAGCGGGCACTTGCCGTCAGCGCCGACAAGAACTGGTTGCATTCGCGTCCGGTGCAGCGATTGGTTAGGTCGCTCTGATTTGCTTAAGCTTGTCTCCCAATTTAGCTGTTAAGCCAGACAGCCCTCAGCGTTACTTAAGTGAGGCCCGGTCATAATTCTTGTTGACAGCCGCTGCTGAGTATTAACAATATAGCAAGATGAACGCTCAGGCAGGCAGAAAACACCGCGCCCAGGCAAGCCCTGGGCGCGGTGGCCGCCGTACCATAGAAGTTGCGACACATCCCACGTCGGAGGCAACTTTATGGTACTGCAGGAAAGTCTTCTTGCCCTGCTCGTGAGGCTTATTGATCAAATCCCATGCCCGCACCGCCCAAGAAACGCGGACGGGGCCGACCTAGGATCTACACGGATCGCCTGTTTCTCAAAGCATTGGTGATCATGATCGTGCGAAGACTGCACCCAGGTGCACGAACTCCTGTCGGTCTTGGAGCAGCCGACCACCCAAATGCAGACCCTGCGTGCTTCGCTGATGCAGAACGGGCGCTACCCGACACGAAAAACCTTTGATAGAAGACTGGCAGCACTTCCCCAGACGCTGCCAGCACAGATTGGCTGCCTGGGACGCCACTTGGTGGCGCTGATACAGCCGTGGCGGCACTGCGGTCGGGCAGCAGCCATGGACAGCACGGTACTTCGAGCCAAAGATGGAGCGCTCTGGCACAAGAAGGACAGAGACAGAGGTGTTGTGCCGCACAGTCGCATCGATATCGAGGCGGGCTGGACGAAATCGGTGGCACGGGTGGGTATCCGGCTGGGAACTGCATATCGCTTCGGTAGTAGCCGGTGTCTGGATTCCTCTTGCGGCTCAACTGACGGTTGCCAACATCGATGATGGCGAAGTTGCCCGGCAGTTGTTGGTGGAAGTGCCCCAGGAGGTGCGTTTTTGTCCTTGGCGATTAGCATTACAACCGGGAGGAGTTGCGGGCGGACTGCCATCTTCGGGACTGTAGCCTGGTGACGAGTCAGCCGGGCAAGTATCCGCACACCGACGATGGCGTGGAAGTGCGGCGTATCTTCCACAAGTTGCGCTCTTTGGCGATGGAGAACTTGAACGAGCACTTTAAGGGTATCTTTGCGGCGCATGGTCCTGTGCCGACTAAGGGTAAGGCAGCGACGGCTCGCTTCGCTTTGGGTGCGATCTTGGTGTATCAGTTGGCTCTCTTGTATCGCTTCGAGCATGGTCTGGAACTCAACGTCGGTCTCAAGCCGTTTCTGCGGGCAGCCTGAGCGATGACCGATCTACCAGAACAGGAAGTGCGTTCTGCAGGACTAAGTTGCCATTGTTCATCAACAAATATCAATAAGAATTATGACCGGACCTCAATTAAACACACATGACTCTGTTCTACCACGCAGAGTTAAGGTTCTCGGCCACAAATGGCCTCCCTCCATTGTAAGTCTGCATTGCCTGTCTTCTCGTCCGCCGAAAGGCGTCTGCGCTCACCACTTCGGAGGTCCACGAGCGAGTACCTGCTGTCTTCGTCCATTACACGATCAACGAAGACACGGCGAAACTTAGGTTGACCAGATTTGGAATACCATAGAAGGTAGTTGACAATTGCCGGTACATATGTAGCACCAAGAGGGACGCTCGTTCGAAACGTGATCTGGGCAATAAAGTTCTCCGGCCCAAACACCTCGTCCATGACCATCCGAACGCGGTGCAGATTCTCGTCGCTGATTTGGACGAAGATTGAGCCGCTGTCCGTCAGCAACTCCTTCGCCGCGTAGAGCCGATCGCGCAGGTAGGCGAGATAGAGTGGACGCCGAGGTTCCAGGTGTCGCGGTATGCCTTCACCATTTCCGGCTCGCGCGTCGGGTCTTCCGGCTTGTCCTTCACGTCGCGCTTGCCGACCTCGCTCTGGAAGTTCGACGCGAACTTGATCCCGTACGGCGGGTCCATGTAGATCATCTGGACCTTGCCCGCCAAATCCTCGCGCTTCGCCAGGCTCGCCATGACAGCCAGGCTGTCACCCAGGATCAGCCGGTTCGCCCATTCCACGTTGTGCTGGTAGAACTGGACGGCCTCGCGGTACTCCTGTTCCGGGTCCGCGAACAGGTTCCGGGGCACGTCCTGCCGGGCGGCCATCTTCACAATCGCCTGTGCGGACACGCGCTCGTGAATGTGCAGCGCGACCGGGTCTACCTCGACCGCCTGCGCCTCACGCTTACCGGTCCACTCCAGCCACGGCTCGCGGTTGCGCAGCGCGTCAGCCAGCAGTTGGATCTCGTCCTCAGTCAGCTTGTTGTGGCGGGCTTTTTCGAGCAGGCTCGGCAGAGCATCGGACTTGCCCGTCGGGTCGAAGCGTAGAACGGGCGGCAGGTGCGGGTTGTAGGCGAACCGCTGCTTGGGCGTTTCCTGCACCTTGCCCTGCGCGGCCATGCCCGCGGCGGGCAGGTTCTTGCGTTTGGCATCGGGGTAGCGGTAATCGGCGATGGGGCCGCTATTATCCATGGTCGTGCCGTTGAGGGGTTTACGGGGACCCGGCATGTCGTGACGTCTCCTCAATCTTTGTTTCGCGTCTGACGGGCCGACCATGCTAGGCCACAGCGACCCGCTCGGGGCGCAACTATGTTCTATATTTGGCGATTTCGTACCTGCTCCTATGGCAGAATATAGCCTTCTCGGGAAAGACATTCGACCACGCAACACAGTGGCTTGGCCGCGCGGCGGCAACGGAGCATACGTGCGTTGGCCTTGACATCAGGCAAACAGACACGTGAAATGTACGTGAACGACTTGCGCAAAACAGCGCATCGTTCATCAAAGATTAAGCGCGGTGGATGCGCCGTTTACATTGGGAAGCGGTAAGAACGCGGTGAAACACGAGGGTTTTGTTCACACCCAAGAGATCACGGGCTCGAACCCAACGTCGCCCGCTTCTCCCCCCACCCGAAGCCACCCGGATCGTAAGTCCCCGCCTCGTTCCCGCTTCCCGCTCGACGGCGCTCCGGGGCGAGACGGCCGTGGCGCACCTTGACAGGCCGCGAGCCGCTGCGCTATACTAATCCCAACACCGGCGGCGTATCGCCGCCGAAGATTCGAAGCACAGGCCGCTGGGGGTGCTGGCAATCGTGGCGTGTCCGCGATAAGGCCGGCTGAGAGGCGCAGGGCGTCAACCCCAACCACCTGAACCGGGTAATACCGGCGTAGGAAAGCGGGCGCGACCACGGCGTTTTTGTTCTGCCACGGCCGCCGTTCCCTTTCCACGGGGAACGGCGGCCTTTCGCATATTGCAAGGAGAAACCGATGGCAGAGGAAGCGACGCGGACGACAGCGGCCCCCGGCAACGGGCACGCAAGCGGCGGCGGGCCGGCAAACGGCATGGGGCGCGCCGAGCGCGTGCCGGACGGTGCGAGCGGGAACGGCGATTACCGCTTCCTGCCTCGGCCAAGGTGTACGTGCGGGGAACGCTGCACCCGGACGTGCGCGTGCCGATGCGCGAGATCACGCTTTCGCCGACCCGGGGGCATAATGGCGGGCCGAGCGAGGAGAACCCGCCCCGCGCGTTTATGACACGAGCGGCCCGTATACCGCCCCGGGACGTGGCGATCGACATCCGGCGGGGCTGCCGCGCCTGCGAGAAGGCTGGGTCCGCAACCGCCAGGGCGGGGAGCTACACGGAAGCCGAGCCCTCCTACAGGCCCGTGCCCGGTCATAGCGACCCGAACCTCCCCATGCCGCCCCGGCGCAAAGTTCTGCGCGGCAGCGGGATGGTGACCCAGATGCACTTGGCCCGCGCGGGCGTGGTCACGCCCGAGATGGAGTTCATCGCGCTCCGGGGAGACCCCTATCCCCCCCCCCTGCAGGGGGGGATAAGGGGTCGGTCATCACGGCGGAGTTCGTGCGCGCCGAGGTGGCCCGGGGCCGGGCGATCATACCGGCCAACATCAACCATCCCGAGTCGGAGCCGATGGTCATCGGGCGCAACTTCCTGGTCAAGATCAACGCCAACATCGGCAACAGTGCGGTCGCCTCCTCGGTCGAGGAGGAGGTCGAGAAGATGACCTGGGCCACGCGCTGGGGCGCCGACACGGTGATGGACCTGTCCACGGGCAAGAACATCCACGAGACCCGCGAGTGGATCCTGCGCAACGCGCCGGTCCCCATCGGGACCGTCCCCATCTATCAGGCGCTGGAGAAGGTCGGCGGCAAGGCCGAGGAGCCCGACCTGGGAGATCTTCAAGGACACCCTGATCGAGCAGGCGGAGCAGGGCGTGGACTACTTCACGATCCACGCGGGCGTGCTGCTGCGCTACGTGCCGCTGACGGCCCGGCGCATGACCGGCATCGTCAGCCGCGGCGGGTCGATCCTGGCCAAGTGGTGCCTGGCGCACCACCGGGAGAACTTCCTGTACACCCACTTCCGCGAGATCTGCGAGATCATGGCGGCCTACGACGTGTCGTTCTCCCTCGGCGACGGGCTGCGGCCCGGCTCGATCGCGGACGCCAACGACGAGGCGCAGTTCGCCGAGCCTGCGGACGCAGGGCGAGCCTGACGCAGATCGCGTGGGAGCACGGCTGCCAGGTGATGAACGAGGGGCCGGGCCATGTCCCGATGCATCTGATCAAGGAGAACATGGAGAAGGTGCTCGAATGGTGCCGGGAGGCGCCGTTTTACACGCTGGGGCCGCTGACGACCGACATCGCGCCGGGCTACGACCACATCACCTCGGCCATCGGCGCGGCCATGATCGGCTGGTACGGCACGGCCATGCTCTGCTACGTCACGCCCAAGGAGCACCTGGGCCTGCCCAACAAGAAGGACGTGAAGGACGGCGTGATCGCCTACAAGATCGCCGCCCACGCCGCCGATCTTGCCAAGGGCCACCCGGCGGCGCAGGCCTGGGACGACGCGATCAGCAAGGCCCGCTTCGAGTTCCGCTGGGAGGACCAGTTCAACCTGGCCCTCGACCCCGAAACCGCGCGCGCGTTCCACGACGAGACGCTGCCGCAGGAGGGCGCCAAGGTCGCCCACTTCTGCTCGATGTGCGGCCCGCACTTCTGCTCGATGAAGATCACCCAGGATGTGCGTAGCTACGCCGCCAGGCTCGGCATGGCCGACGAGGACGCCGCCCTGGCCGCCGGCATGGAGCAGAAGGCCAGGGAGTTCCGCGACGGGGGCGGCGAGATTTACGTGAAGTAGCCAGGAGAAACAGATGGCGATCGCAAACCCAATCGCGCCGCCCGTCGCACAGGCGGCGCACGATGAGCTGCTGGAGATCGGCGGCAAACGCTTCCGCTCGCGCCTGATGCTGGGCACGGGCAAGTACCGGAACGCCGACGAGATGAACGCGGCGCTCGAAGCGTCGGGCTGCGAGATCGTGACCGTCGCGCTGCGCCGGATCGATCTGGACGCGCCCCGGCGCAGCATCCTGGACGAGATCGACTGGCAGCGCTACCATATCCTTCCCAACACGGCGGGCGCGCGCACGGCGGACGAGGCTATCCGCACCGCCCGGCTCGCCCGCGCGATGGGGCTGTCGGACTGGATCAAGGTCGAGGTGATCCCCGACCCCAAGTACCTGCTGCCCGACCCGGTCGGGACGTTCGAGGCGTGCCGCGTGCTGGTGGACGAGGGCTTCGTCGTCCTGCCCTACATCAACGCCGACCCCGTCCTCGCCGCGCGGCTCCAGGAGATCGGCACGGCGACCGTCATGCCGCTGGCGTCGCCCATCGGCAGCGGGCAGGGCATGAAAACCTTCGACAGCATCCGCATCATCGTCGAGCAGGCGCGGGTGCCGGTCGTGGTCGATGCGGGCATCGGCGTGCCTTCCGATGCGGCCCTGTCCATGGAGCTGGGCGCGTCCGCCTGCCTGATCAACACGGCCATCGCGCGCGCCCAGAACCCCGCGCGGATGGCCGAGGCGATGCGGCTGGGCGTCGAGGCCGGGCGCGCGGCATACCGGGCGGGCCGGATGCCGGTCCTGCCCTACGCCTCGGCGAGCAGCCCGCTGGAAGGCGTGGTGCGATAAGTAGGGTAGAATATACGTAGCGCCGGGCGCTCGCCCCGCGCATTCTCAGGAGGTGAGAAAACTATGAGGAAATCGCCACTTCGCACCCGCCTCGGCATCCTGGCAGCGCTCCTGGCGCTCGTGGGCGCGGCGGTCAGCGCCAGCATCGTGGGCAACAACGCGGTCACGCCGGACCCCGCGCCGAAGGAAGCTACCGGGGGATCCTGCTGCCCCGGCCACTAAGCGACCCGGGGGCGGGCCCCAGACCCGGACTGCCCCGCCCCTGCCTGATGCTGGTCACCCGGCCGGCGGACCGGCTGGCCGAGATCGTCGCGCAGGTGGTCACCGGGGGGGCGAACCTGGTGCAGCTCCGTGATAAGACAGCGCCCGCCGACCGCCTGCGGGAGATTGGGACAGGCCTGCGCCGCGTCACCGAGGGGCAGGCGCTGTTGGTCGTGAACGGCCCTCCGGAACGGGCGCGGGTGGTCGGGGCCGACGGGGTGCACCTGCCGGAGGCGGGACCATCGGTGCCGGAGGCACGTCGGGTGGCCGGCGAGGGAGTGCTGGTGGGCCGCTCCGTGCACTCGGCCGAGGGCGCGCGCCGCGCGCAGGAGGAGGGCGCCGACTACCTCCTGGCGGGGACCGTGTTCGCCTCGGCGTCGCACCCGGACAGGGCGCCCGCCGGGCTGGACTGGCTGGGCGCGGTCTGCGCGGCGGTCCCCCTGCCGGTGATCGCGATCGGCGGCGTCACGCCGGAAAACGCGGGCGCGTGCGTACGTGCGGGCGCGGCGGGCGTGGCCGCGCTCTCGCCGCTGATGGGGGCGCGGGATCCGCGCGCGGTCGCCGGTTCGTACCGGGCGGCGCTGGACGCGGCCTGGGCCGAACGGAGAACCAGGGAGTGATCGAGCTGATAGTGAACGGTAAAACCTGCGCTATCGATAAGCCGATGAGCATAGCCGAGTTTCTGGCGGGCCGCGGCCTGCACGAGCGCCTGGTGGTGGTCGAGCACAACCGCGAGATCGTGCCGCGCAGCCGCTTCGGCGAGACGATGCTGGCGGCGGGCGACGAGGTCGAGATCGTCCAGATGATGGCGTCCAGATGATGGCGGGTGGCTGTCGCCGAGCGCGGACGTCGTGGTGGTCGGCGGCGGCGTGATCGGGCTGTCGGTCGCCTGGCGTCTGCTCCATGCGGGCGCGTCCGTCGTGGTGCTGGAGCGCGGGCAGGTCGGCAAGGAGGCGTCCGGCGCGGCGGCGGGGATGCTGGCGCCGCTGGCCGAGGCGAGGGGGCCGGGGCCGTTCGTGGAACTGGGGCTGGAAAGCTTGCGCCGCTACCCCCTGTTCGTGGATGCGCTGCGCGAGGAGACGGGCATCGACCCGGAACTATCGTGTCCCGGCATGCTGCGCGTGGCGATGGACGCCGAGGAGGAGGACGCGCTGTGCGGCGCGTTTACCTGGCAAGGGGAGGCGGGGCTTCGCGTGGAGCGGCTTTCCGGCGAGGAAGCGCGGCGGCTGGAGCCCTGTCTGTCGCCCCATGTCCGCGCCGCCGTCCTTTCGCCGCAGGAACGGCATGTGGAGCCGCGCCGGCTGGTGCGGGCGCTCGCCCTGGCCTGCGCACGGCGCGGCGGCCGGATCGCCGAGGGGGCGCCGGCGGAGAGTTTCGAGACGCAGGGGGCGCGCGTGACCGGGGTGCGGACGGCGGACGGCGCCGTTTCCTGCGGGCAGGTCGTCGTGGCGGGCGGCGCGTGGACCGGGGCGATAGGCCGCCGCCTTGATGCGCCCCTGCCCGAGTTTCCCGTGCGCGGGCAGATCCTGGCGCTCGCGTGCCTGCCGCCGCCCGTGCGGCACACGGTCTACGCGCACCGGGGCTATTTGGTCCCGAAGGCGGACGGGCGCGTCGTCGTCGGCGCGACGGAGGCGCGGGCCGGCTTCGACGCGCGCCCGACCGCGGGCGGCCTCGCCCGACTGCTCGTGATGGCCCCAACACTCGTTCCCGCCCTCGCCGACGCATCTTTCGAAAGCGCCTGGGCGGGTCTGCGCCCGGCGAGCGCGGACGGCCTGCCGATCCTGGGGCCGCTGCCCGCCTGGGAAAATGCGCACGTCGCCGCGGGGCACTTCCGCAACGGCGTCCTGCTGGCGCCGGTCACGGCCGAGGCCGTGACGCCGAGCGTGCTGGGCGAGCGGGCGCACCCGCTGCTCGCGCCCTTCCGGCCGGACCGGTTCACGCCCGGGGCGGCAGACCGATGCCCCTGAGCGCGCTCACCATCGCCGGCTCCGACCCGTCCGGCGGCGCGGGCGTGCAGGCCGACCTGCGCGTCTTCGGGGCGCTCGGCGTGGCGGGCCTGTCCGCCATCACAGCCCTCACCGTCCAGAACAGCCAGGGCGTGCAGTCGGTTCATCTCGTTGCGCCGGACGTGCTGGCGGCGCAGATCGAGGCGGCCCTGACCGACGCGGCCGACCTGCGCGCCGTCAAGATAGGGATGCTCGGCGGCGCGGCGCAGGTGCGCGTGGTGGCCGACGCCCTGCGCCGCGTCCGCCCGCCCCACGTGGTCCTCGACCCGGTCCTCGCCTCGACGGGCGGCGTGCCGCTGCTGGACGCGGCGGGGCAAGAAGCGCTCCTCCGCGAGCTTATGCCGCTGTGCGATCTCGTGACGCCGAACGCGCCCGAGGCGGAGACGCTGGCGCTCCTCGCACCGTCCGGCGCGGCCTCCCCGGAGCGCCTGGGGAAGCGCGGCATCCGCGCGGCGCTCATCAAGGGGGGGCATCTCGCCGGGCCGCCCGACGACCTGCTCGTCACGGCGGACGGCGCGACCCTGCGCTTCCCCGGCGAGCGGGTCGACACGCCACACACCCACGGGACCGGCTGCCTGCTTTCCTCGGCCATCGCGGCCCACCTCGCGCGCGGGCTCGGCCTGGAGGAGGCGGTCGCCGCGGCCAAACACCTGCTCACGCGCGCGCTCCGCTCGCCGGTCGTGGCGGGGCGAGGGCGCGGCTATCCCGATGCCCCGAGGGCGGCTCGGGCGATCGAGGCGGGCGACGACCGCACGCACGCCGAGCGGCGGGCGCTGCTGTGCGGGCTGTACGTGCTCACCGACCCCGACCTGCGGCCCGACCGCGGTCCGGAGGAGATCGCGCGCGCCGCGCTCCAGGGCGGCGCGCAGGTCGTGCAGCTGCGCGACAAGCGGCTGGCGATGCCCGCGCTGATAGAGCTGGCGAAGCGGCTGAACCGGATGGCGCGCTTGGCGGGCGCGCTGTTCGTCGTCAACGACCGCGTGGACGTGGCGCTCGCGTCCGGCGCGGACGGGGTGCACCTCGGGCCGGACGACATGCACCCCGCGGACGCGCGCCGCCTGCTCGGCCCGGAACGCCTGATCGGCGTCTCGGTCAGCACCGTGGAGGAAGCCGTCCCCCTCGCGCCCTGCGCATCGTACCTGGGCGTCGGCGCCGTCTTCGGCTCCGCCACCAAGGGCGACGCCGGGCCGCCGGTCGGCCCGGAGCGTATCCGCCAGATAAAGCGGGCCTTCCCCGACCACCCCGTCGTCGCCATCGGCGGCATTAGCGCCGCGAACGTCGCCGTTGTCGCGCAGGCCGGCGCCCATGCGGCCGCCGTCGTGTCTGCGGTCGTCTGCGCCCCGGACATGCGGCAAGCCGCCCAAGAGCTGAGCGCGCGCCTGCGCGCCGCGTAGCGCCCCCGTACCTCCGCCTTGCCGCCCCCGCTGTCCTGCCAGCCGGCGCAAAATCTCCCCCGCGGATACCCTAAGGAAACCACACGCGCATCCCGATAATAGTACCGGGTTGTGTGTATCACCATTCGACCCTGGCGCGCCGTCCCGGAACTCAGCAGGGACGTCGGCGCCATCCGGAAAGGAGTTTGTACGGTGAAAGATTTCGACCAGGTCACGCGCGGCTCCCTGAGCCGGCGTGCGCTCCTGGCGCGCGCGGGCGCGACGGGGGCCGGGGCGGCGCTGCTGGCCGGCTGCGGCGGCAACATACTCGGGCGGGGCGACAATCCCCCCGGCGGCGGCACGCCGAACCCCCCCGCCGGCCGCGTCACCGACGCGGACGTGCTTAACTTCGCGCTCAACCTCGAGTACCTGGAGGCCGAGTACTACCTGCGCGGCGCGTTCGGGGCCGGCCTTGCTGCCGGTGACGTGGGGGCGGGCGCGGGCGCGGTGACCGGCGGGCGGCAGGTCCCTTCAGCACCCCGGCGTTTCGCCAGTACGCCGAGGAGATCGCCCGCGACGAGGAGGCCCATGTCCGGTTCCTGCGCTCGGCGCTGGGCGGGGCGGCGGTCGCCCGCCCGGCCATTGACCTGCAGGCCAGCTTCAACGCCGCCGCCCAGGCCGCCGGCATCGGCAGCGCCTTCGACCCCTTCGCCGACGAGACCAGCTTCCTGCTGGGGGCCTTCCTCTTCGAGGACGTCGGCGTGACCGCGTACATGGGCGCGGTCACACTGCTCAGCAACAAGGACTTCCTGGAGGCCGCCGCGGGCATCCATGCCGTCGAGGCCTACCACGCGGGCGAGATCCGCACGGTGCTGCAGGGCCTGGGCGGCAGCGCCGTGACCATCGCGCAGCAGATCTCGACCTGCGCGACGCCGCCGACGGCCCGGCCGACAAGGACCAGGGGATCGTCATCGGCGGCAGCGCGAACCTCGTCCCGGCGGACAACAACGCCATCGCGTTCAGCCGGAGCACGAGCGAGGTGCTGCGCATCGTTTATCTCCAACCCTCGGGGCCCGCGAGCCGGGGCGGCTTCTTCCCCAACGGCCTGAACGGCACGATCACCGCCGCGTAGAAGAGAAAGGAACGAACATGGACACGACCGAAGAACGGCAAGGGATGGAAGGGCAGCGCCTTTCGCGGCGCGCGCTGGTGCGGGCGCTGGGGGGCAGGGCGGCGCTGACCGCCGCGAGCCTGACGCTCTCGAAAGCGGTCCGCGCGCAGGCGCCCACGGACGCGGACGTGCTCAACTTCGCGCTCAACCTGGAGTACCTGGAAGCCGAGTACTACACCCGCCACGACGGGGCGGACGATCGACACGCAGGGCGTCGGCGTCACCGGCACGGGCACCGCGGGCGGGGTCAGCGTCAAGAGCAACCCCCAGGTCCTGTTCGCGACCCCGGCCATCCGGCAGGCTGGCGGAGGAGATCGCCGCGGACGAGCGCGCGCGCGTCCAGTTCCTGCGCTCGGCGCTGGGCGGTGCAGCGGTGGCGCGCCCGGTTATCGACCTGCAGGCCAGCTTCAACGCCGCCGCCCAGGCCGCCGGCATCGGCAGCGCCTTCGACCCCTTCGCCGACGAGACCAGCTTCCTGCTGGGGGCCTTCCTCTTCGAGGACGTCGGCGTCACGGCCTACAAGGGGGCGGCCCGGCTGATCAGCAACCCGACCTTCCTGCAGGCCGCCGCCGGGATCCTGGCGGTCGAGGCCTACCACGCGGGCGGCGTCCGCACCCGGCTGTTTAACCTCGGGGGACGGCGCAGACCATCGCGCAGCAGATCTCGACCTGCGCGACGCCGCTGACGGCCCGGCCGACAAAGACCAGGGCGTCACGGCCGGCGGCGGCGCCAACATCGTCCCGGCGGACAACAACGCCCTCGCCTTCAGCCGGAGCACGGGCGAGTGCTGCGGATCGTCTACCTGCAGCCCTCGGGGCCCGCCAGCGGCGGCGGCTTCTTCCCGGGCGGGGTCAACGGGACCATCCGCGCCGCATAGCAGTGTGGACGGCCGGCTGACGGCCGTGCGCAGGCGGACCTTCGGAAGGCCGGGCGATCGCCCGGCCTTTCTTCGTGCCGCCCACCTTCAATAGGGGCGCGTTCCTGCCGGCACATAGGTCTTGAGCGGTTGCACGGCGAGGCGCCGGCGGACCAACCCGGCGACAAGGCGCACCACCTGCGAATGACTCTCCCCAGCATGACCAAACATCTGCGACAGAACCTGGAAGTGGCCCAGTTGTTCCCGGGCACAACCGGCGGCCCGCAGATGCGCCCAACCTTGCGCGCCACCGCCTGCGCGGCGAGGAGCGTTATCGGCGCCCGCTGGACGCCGCGGATCTGGCGGGAAACCTCAAGCCGAAATAGCGGCAAGCCGGCGGCACGCCCGCCGGGCCCCGGGCGGCAAAATCAACCTGTTGATTTTGCCGCCCCTTCCAATATAACTATCGTGGAATTACTGTGGTGTGATGCCTGTGCAAGGGCGTCCCTCACACCCGGCAACCCGTCAACAGAAAGCAGACATCAATGGCTAAAAAAATCCTGATCACGGATGACGCCATGTTCATGCGCGCCACCCTCAAGAACATCTTGACGTCCAACGGCTATGAGGTGGTCGACGAGGCCGCCAACGGCCAGGAGGCCGTCGACAAGTACGCCACCCACCAGCCCGACCTGGTGCTGATGGACATCACCATGCCCGTCATGGACGGCATCACCGCCACGCGCACCATCAAGAGCAATGACCCCGAGGCCAAGGTCGTCATGTGCACCGCCACGGGGCAGAAGAACATGGTCGTCGAGGCCATCCAGGCCGGCGCCAAGGACTTCATCGTCAAGCCGTTCGAGCCCGGGCGCGTGCTCGAGAGCATCAAGAAGCTGATCGGCTAACAGGAGCACAAGATGAAGGTCGAGCTTATCAACCCCTTCGTGATCGCCTCCTCGTCCGTGCTGGAGATGGTGCTGGGCCAGGCGCCGGCCAAGGGCAACCTGGCGATGCAGCCCACCTCCTTCACCAGCCAGCAGGTGAACGTGGTGTGTGGCGTGACCGGGCAGATCGAGGGCCAGGTGATCTACGGCATGTCGCTCACCACGGCCGATCAGGTCGCTTCGGCGATGGTGGGCCAGCCGATCAAGATCTTCGACCAGCTGGCGGCCAGCGCGATCGCCGAGCTGGGCAACATGATCAGCGGCAACGCCATGCTGCACCTGTCGGAGGCGGGCTACGTGTGCGACATCACGCCGCCGACGATTGTTCGCGGCAGCAAGGTGACAATCAGTACGCTTTCCATCCCGGCTATTGTAATCCCGCTGGAGATAGCACTGGGTCACCTGTCCATCACGGTAGGGCTGCAAGGCAAGAAATAGCCTCACATTACGGAAGAAACGGAAGAAGCAGATCTTTGCTATCCCAACGGCACCTGATGGAAGCACACACGCAGATTGCCCGCCAGAGCCTGGCCCGCGAAGAACGCAATCAGGGACGGGAGCACGACCACGACGCCCAGAGCCTTGCCCAGATGAATGCCCTTCTTGAGCAGTCGGCATGCCGCTTTCAGGAACTTTTTCAAGGGCTGCCGGTGGCGTGCTTTTGCTACGACGCCGAGGGGCACATCCTCGAATGGAATCGCGCCTTTGAAGCGCTCTTCGGGCTGCGCGCCCACGAGGTGTTCCACAAAAAGATCTGGGAGGTCATCGGACGCCCGCAGGATTGGGAGATCACCAAGGCACTGGTCGCCAGCGTGTTCGCGGGCGACACCTACGAAGGACTGGAGTGCGAGCACCTGCACCCGGACGGCACAACGCGCCACCTGCTGTGCAACACGTTCCCGCTCAGGGGCCCGAACGACACGATCACCGGCGGCATCAGCGCCAACGTGGATATCACCGAGCGCAAGCTGGCGCAGGAGGCGCTCTGGGAGAGCGAGGAGCGGTGGCAGCTCGCCTTGCGGGGTAACAACGACGGGATCTGGGACTGGAACGTGAAGACGGGCAATGCCTTCTTCTCCCCGCGCTGGAAGGAGATGCTGGGCTACGAGAAGTACGAGATCGCGGGTACGCTCGAGCAACGAACCAAGCGGGTGCATCCGGACGACATCGCCCGGGTACAGCAAGCGATCCAGGACCACTTCGACAAGAAGACCGAATTCTATGTCGCCGAATACCGCATCCGGTGCAAGGACGGCAGCTACAAGTGGATCCTGGACCGGGGGCAGGCACTGTGGAACCGGAATCACGAGGTTGTGCGCATGGCGGGATCGTCCACCGACATCACCGAGCGCAAGCGGCAGGAACAGCGGATCTTGGAGCAGCGACGAGAGTTGGAGGCAGCCAACGCCCGGCTGGAAGCGCTCGCGACCTTGGATGGGCTGACCGGACTGAAGAACCACCGTGCCTTCCAGGAGCGGTTGGAAAGGGAGTGGGAGCGCACTCTTCGCTACAACACGCCGCTGTCACTGCTGCTTTTGGACGTGGACCATTTCAAGCAGTATAACGACACCTTCGGCCACCCCGCGGGCGACCAGGTGCTCCAAACGGTGGCGCACCTCTTGCAGCGGGGCGCACGCGACAGCGACTTTGCGGCCCGTTACGGCGGCGAGGAGTTCGTAGTCGTGCTGCCCCACACGGATTGTGCGGGCGCGCGCACGGCAGCCGAGCGGTTGCGGGCAGCGATCGGGCAGGCGCCGTGGCCGCAGCGCCCGGTGACGGCCAGCTTTGGCGTGGCCACGTTGACCGCCGCCATGAGGAGCCGGGCTGAGCTAATCGCCCAGGCAGATAGGGCGCTTTATCGCTCCAAGGAAAGCGGCCGGAACCGGGTGACCCATGCCGCGGATTTTTTCCAGAACGCCATCACAGAGCCTGCGGCAAGAAACACGCCTAAGGAGCAAACGTTATGATTAACTGGTTCGATAATCTCCGAGTCGTAAGGAAGCTCCTGGTAAGCTTTCTGGCCGTTCTCGCCTTGACGGCCTTCCTTGGCATCTTCTCTATCCTCAAGTTGCGCGATGTCAATCAGACATCCACGGACATGGAGATCAACTGGATGCCGAGCGTCAAGGTCACCGCGGACATGAACACCAACACCTCGGACTTCCGCATCGCGGAACTCCAGCACATCAATTCGCCGACAAAAGCGGAGATGGACGCAAGGGAAAAAGACCTGAACAAGGTGCTGGCCACACTCAAAAGCAATCAGGCTGCGTACGAGAAGCTGATCTCTTCCGGTGAAGAAAAGAAGCGGTACGAGGAGTTCAAGGCGCAGTGGGCGAGCTACCTGGAGCAGCACACCAAGGTAGTTGATCTCTCGCGCTTTAACCGGAAGAAAGAAGCCCTGGCTGTGCTCCGGGGAAAGTCACAGCAGGAATTTGACGCCGCATGCGCAACGCTGCTGGAACTCGCCGACCTGAACATGAGGGGCGGACAGACAGCGAGCCGTTTGGGTGACCAGCTCTACGCCTCGTCACGCTTGTGGGTGATAGCCGTCTTGTGCGGTAGCCTCCTCCTGGGGGGGATTTTGGCGATAGCCATCTCACGCCGGATCACCGGCACCCTGACGCAAGTCATGGATCGGCTGGCCAAACTGCAAAGCATTTGCATCACCAACCTCACGAGTGCCGTCCAGGCGATGGAGCACGGTGACCTGACCGCCAAGATCGAAACGGGCACGGATCCGCTCGATATCCGCACCAAAGACGAGTTCGGGGATTTAGCCAAGACCTTCAATGACATGCTGGATCAGGTCAAGGCCACCACCGGATCGTTCCAGACGTCGCAGGCGGCGCTGTCCGACCTGGTAAGACGGCTGCAGGTGTCCGCAGGGCAGGTGGCTACGGCATCGGGAACGCTGGCCAGTACCGCGCAGCAGGTGGGGGCCGCCACCGAGGAGATCACCGCCACGATGCAGGAGGTGGCGAACGCTAGCGATCAGTCAGCGCGCGGCGCGGGCGAGGTCGCCCAGGGCAGCGCCAACCAGGCCCGCTCCGTCTCCGAAGGCGCCGAACTCATCAGGCAGCTGGCCGAGACCGTGGGCAGCGTCGCCCGCGACGCGGAGATGGCCACCAGAGCCACCGCGGACGCCACGGAAGTGGCCACCGCGGGTGGGCAGGCAGTGAGCCAAACCGTCGCCGGCATGCACCGCATCCGTCATACGGTTTCCGAATCCGCCGAGGTGATCCATATCCTGGGTGAGGCGTCGGGCCAGATCGGCACCATCATCCAGACCATCGACGAGATCGCCGCGCAAACCAACCTGCTAGCCCTCAACGCCGCCATCGAAGCGGCACGCGCCGGCGAGGCGGGTCGGGGATTCGCCGTGGTGGCGGATGAGGTGCGAAAGCTGGCCGAACGGTCGGGGAACGCCACCCGCGAGATCAGCGCGCTGATCGCCAACATCCAGACCCGCACCCGGCAGGCAGTCGCCTCGATGGAGGCCGGCACGCGCGAGGTCGAGGCAGGGACGGCGCTGGCGGAACAGGCGGGCAGCGCGCTGGCGCGGATTCAGGAAGTGGTCCATACGGTCACCGACCGCGTCCAGGGTATCTGTGCCGCCGCTGAGGAGATGACGGCGGCCTCGGATGAGGTTTCTAAAAGCATCGCCGAGGTGGCGGCGGTGGTCGAAGAGAGCAGCACGGCGACGCAGGAGATGTCGGCCTCGGCCGAGGAGGTCTCGGCCTCGGTGCAGACGGTGGCGGGCACGACCCAGCAGACGAGCGCCTCGGTCGAGGAGCTGGTGGCCTCCTCCGAGGAGCTGTCCACGATCGCCCGGGACCTGGAGGCCGCCGTGGCGCAGTTCCGCGTCGAGGAGACGGGGCAGACGGCGGGCAAACCGACTCTGACTCTGCTCAAGGCCGCGTAACCACCCACGCACGATCACCCGGGGGTATGGCTACCCCCGGGTGGGATGCTGCCATCCAGAACGTCAGTCCAGTAACCAGTAAAAGGAACCAAAGGTGAGCACAGGACTTTTGGAAAAGCCCGGGGCCCCGGCCGAGTCCGGCGCGGAGCGCCAGATCGTCGCCCTGCACCTGGCCGAAGAGATCTACGGCGTCGACATCGCCTACATCCACACGGTGATCACGCCCCAGGCGATCACCTGGGTCCCCCGGACCCCCCCCTTCGTCAAGGGCGTCATGAACCTGCGCGGGCGCATCCTGCCCGTGATCGACCTCAGGACCCGCTTCGGCCTGCCGCCGCTCGCGGAGGAGAAGCACAAAGCGTCGCGCATCGTGATCGTGGACGTGGAGGGCCTGACCGCGGGCCTTATCGTCGACGCCGTGTCCGAGGTGCTGCGCGTGCCCGAGACCTCGATCGACCCGCCCTCCTGGCTGGTGGCCTCGAGCGACATCGACTGCATCACCGGCATCGGGCGCATCCCGACGCACCGGCGCAGGGAAGATGCCGAGGAGCGCCTGATCCTGCTGCTGGACGTGCGCAAGGCGCTTTCCAACGGGGCCGAGGGCGCGGAGGCGCTCAAGGAGCTGCGAAGGGACGCCTGACCTTAAGGGGTTCGACGCCACGGCGGAAGCGGCCTACCAGTTCGGCGACACCGCGGGCCGCCCGATCGCGGCGTGGGCCTACTCCACCAGCGGGGTGACACCTGCGCCCGGCGCCGTGCCGCGTTACGTGCGGTACCGCTCGAAGTAAGCCCGCATCGGGGAGTGCGGCGGGGCGTACTCCAGCACCGCGGAGCGAACCGCTCCCATGTCCTGGAGAAACAGCGGGAGCCAGAGAGCGCTGCCCGCGCTGCCCGGCGCCAGGCGCAGGAAACGATACCCGAACAGGTTGACCGGCTTTACGGAGGCGATCTCCTGCCACGTCAGGGACGCCGACAGGCCCCAGAAGTTATACCCCCGGATGCCGTGGGCGTGCAGGACGACCTTGAAATACCCCACCACGAGCAGGCCCAGAACAGATGTGGTGGCTATCCCTGGAAGAACGCCCGTCAGGAGGAGTGGCAGAGCGGTCCTGGTCCCAAATGCGGCGAACACCATCAGGGTGCCGACAGCCGTGGTGATGCCGATGATCGGGAGCACGAAACGCCTGAAGGACATCCGGAAAGCCTTTCCAGGCCCGGCGAGGACGGGGAGTGGCGCTGTCATACCTCAAGCCCCACGGCGCGCATCAGGGCGATGGCGTTGCTCTTCGCGACCACACCGCTGAATGGTGATCTGCTCGGACGTCCTCTGCTGAGCCGCAGACGCCCTAACGTTTTAATCCGACAAACTTCAAGAAGTAGAGCAGGTTAAAGAACGATGACGTTTTTCAGCCTGTTGCTCACCGGCAAGATTCGCCTTGAGGCCACCGCCCTGAAAGGTGTCTCAGTGTCATCCGCCGGGTCGGGTAATACGCATCGAGCACCTCGAGCCCGCACATCTCCATCAGCCGGGATAGCGTTCTCGCGGAATAAAAGAAAAGGTGATCCGGGACGAAATGCCGGTGTTTCCGGAGCAATTTGACCCACAGTGTTTCGATGTGAGGGACCTCGATCAGCATGACGCCGCCTGGTTTCATGAACCGGACCAGCTTCCGCAAATCTCCTCTAGGATCGGGTAGGTGCTCAAAAAACCTGGAAAGCCGTGACCACGTCAAAATAGTCGGTTCGGAAAGTGTCGTCGCGCAAAACGTCGCATACCACATCCACCTTGAATTTGGCCCGTGCGTAGACGGCGTGTCCGGGGAGCGGCTCGAGACCGAAAGCCTCCCAGCCGCGCGCTTTGGCGGTGGATAAAAGAACCCCCGCCACAGCCGAAGTCCAGTAGTCTGCCCGGTGGCTGCTTGAACCGTTGGAGCCTATCCAGTGTGCGGTTGGCGTTCAGTTCAGCGCCGGCCATTCCTCTTGCTTTCCCTCGAGGACGCTCCGCTCCCAGCTGTCCTCCAGGTACTTCCAGTCGTCGCTTTGCAGCATTTCCGGAGGCTGATCGCCTAACACGGGTCCTTCCTCGATCAATGCGTGGGCAACGCGCGGGGATATGTACACCAATTCGCAGTGCCGGCACCGGACGACAGGGCCGGGAGAGCGCGGGGATGGAACAAGGGGACCGCATCATCTACATTGCAGAGCATACTTGACGGTTTCCATTTATCACTTCTCCTTCCACAGATCATTCGACGGAACCGGCCGGAATCCCTGTGTTGTCGATACCGGGAACGGCGTGCCCTCGGGGCAAGCGCTGGCGGAAAGCGCGGGGGTGGTCCCCATGATCTGCTTGAAGCGTTTGAGAAGTAGAACTCGTCGCTGAAGCCGAGGCTTTTGGCGATCTCCTTGCTCGTCATCTGGGTGTGCTGCAGGCTCGCAGGCGGCGTCGATGCGCTTGGTGGCGCGGTAGCGCGCCGGCGACACGCCGGTGTGCTGCTGGAAGCGTTGCGGAAGCTCGCGTAGGACAGGCCGACCTGCCGGGCGATCTGGACCAGGTCGATGTCCCGGTTCAGGTGCATCTCGAGCAGGTTGCGCGACCGGGAAAGCCACCGCAGGTCGGACACCTCCGGCGTCTCCGCCGAGTCCGGCGCCAGGAAATCCGTGAGGATGCCGAGGAACCGGTACACCTCCCCGATCCGCCCGGCCAGGCTGGCGGGGCGCGGCGCTTCGGCGACCGCCCGGAATCGGGCGAGCCAATAGTCGATCGGCTCCAGGTGGTGGATGGGCCGGGTCACGTCGAGCAGCCCCACCTCGTGCCACAGGTCGAAGACGGGCCCGTCGAACTCCAGGTAAAACTCGCTCCAGCGCCCCCGGCCCCGGCCCGTAGCGGTGCGCCACTCGGGAAAGATGAGGATCAGGTCGCCGGCGCGCACCGGCTGGAAGTACCAGTTCGCATCGCGGTAGAAGCCGCTGCCCTCCAGCAGATAAACGATCACGTAGCAGCCCAGGACGCGCATGGGATAGGAGGGGCCTTTTTCGGGGAATAGGCGGAAGACCCCGCCAGCGAGTGGGCGGGGACCCCCACGCTGTCCTTGATGTATCCCGAGAGCCTCAGCGCCCCAGCGGCGTGTTGACGTGGTCCCGGAACAGCACCCTGGACTCGTCGACGTAGCTCATGATAGCCCACCCCAATCAGAAAGCACAAGTTTTGTGGCAAAAACGCCATTCCTATTCTCCCGCCTGTAGCATATTATACATGTTATTCGCGCGATAATGCGCTGTCCCAAAAAGCAAGGACGGGAGGTACCGGGAAGTGAGCCGTAGGAGCCGGTCGGGGCTGGGAATGTTGTGCGCGGGGATCGCCCTTTGCGGGTGGGGTGCGGCCCGGGCGGACCAATGGGACGGCGTGGCCTGGGGGCAGCGCGCGCCGGGCGGGATGCGGGCGTGGTTCGTGCTGCCCACAAGCTCGTGCTGGACGACGCGTCCCCTGCCGCAGACGCCGGCGCCGCGGCCGGTTCGGCCTGAGGGCGGGGCGCGGCGAGTACGAGTGCGTGCAGGCGGTGGTGCGCCCGGACGGGGACCTGAAGGGCGTCCGGGTTTTCTTCACGCCCTTCGCCGGCGGGCCCGGGCGCATCCCCGCCACGGCGTGGCAGGCGAACAAGGTGGGCACGGTGCCGGGCAAACCCGCCCGCGCGCGGCCCTGACGCTGCGCTCGTGGCCGGCGGGCGCGAACGGGACAGGGGACGTCGACAGGATACCGGACCCGCTCCTGCCGGACCCGGTGTTCGACCTCCAGGGCGGCGCCTACAACCGGATCTGGCTGACCGTCCGGGTGCCCAAGGATGCGGCGCCCGGACGGTACGAAGGACGGGTCCGGCTGCTCGGGAAAGCGCGACGCTGCTGGAGGCGCCGCTGTCGCTGACGGTGTGGAACTTCACCCTGCCGGACGAGACCCACCTGGTCGTCATGGGGAACGTGTGGGCGAACCCCGAGCCGTTCCGGCACGGCAAGCCGCTGTGGGACCACCTGCGCCCGTATTACGACAACCTGAAGGCGCACCGCATCAACGCCACGGCGAGTGTGTACCCGTTCGAGGACGCTGGCAGCGGGGGAGCCGGCGCCGGAAACAGCCGACTACGAGCGGCGCTGCGCTACGTGCTCGACGACCTGAAGTTCGTGCGCTTCCGCATGGCCAGCGGCGGCGGCGCGGCCGGCGGCAGCTGGGGCGGTCTGCCCGTCTTCCAGAAGGCCGCTGAGCCCCGGAGCGGCGTCTGGATCAACGGCAGCGGCTGGGTCCGCGAGCATGCCGGGGGCGCCAAGGGGGCGCGGTGGAACCGGGTGGCCGGCCAGGGCAGCGCGCCCGAGGATTTCGGGGGCGCCCTGCTGGCGGCGCCGCGCGGCACCCAGGGCGCGTGGGTGGAGTACGCGTTCCAGAGCAAGGACGAGAAGCCGTTCTGGGTATGGCTACAGATCGAGCCGATCCAGAAACAGGAAAAGAAGATCGTTTACCTGGACGGCAAGCGGCTGGGAGTGCTGACGAGCGGCGACAGCTGGAAGGACCCGCTGGGCTTGGCGCGCCTGCCCGAGCCGGTGACGCTCGCGCCGGGCAGGCACACGCTGCGCGTCGAGGTCGCCGACGTCGCGGGGGCGTCCGACCCGCTGTACGCCGTCTATCTCACCCCGGAGGACAGGCCCGATTTCGAGCGTCTCCTCCGGGAGCGGGCGGCGCTGACGCCCGCCTTCAAAGAGGCGTTCCGCGACCATTTCGAGCAGGCCGCGGCGTTCCTCAAGGAGCGCGGCTGGCTGGACAAGGCGCAGATAAAGCTGAAGGACGAGCCGGGCGTCGGCGAGTACGGCCGGGTAGCGGCGGTGTACGAGTACGCGCGCGCTCTCCTGCCCGGCGTCGAGCGCGAGCTGTCGGAGGAGCCGTACGCGATCCTGAGGCAGGGGGCGAACGTGTGGACGCCGTACGCCAGCTCCGCCCGCTTCGACATCGAGGCGGCCGTCCGGCAGCGCAAGGCGGGCGATGAGGTGTGGCTGTACCACAACTTCCTGCATGGCATCGGCTACCCGTCCGTCGGCATGCGCCTGATCCCCTGGATGCTGTGGCGGCACGACCTGAACGGGTACCTGTTCTGGGCCGTCAACTCCTGGACCGGGGACCCGTGGACCGACACCAGCCAGGGCGGCACCTTTATGCGGGGGGCGTTCCTCTACCCCAACCCCAAAGACGGCACCCCCGTCAATTCGGTCCGGTGGGAGCTGTTCCGCGAAGGCCTGGAAGACTACGAGACACTGCGGCTGCTTTCGGCCGCGGTAACCGCGGCGCGGAAGGCACCGGCCCGGGATCGGCGGGCCGGTGCGGCCCTCCGGGAGGCCGAAGGTTTGCTCGATGCCGGGGTGAAAGGCCTGGTACGCACCCCCACCGACTTCGCGTGGGATCCGGCAGCCCTGGAGCGCGTGCGCACTCAGGTGGGCGAGACCCTCAGCGCCCTGGCGATCGCGAAATAAAAGGCCGCCCCGCTTCTGCGGGGCGGCACGGATGTCCGGGGAGAGGGGGAAGGCTCTCCTCTCCCCCGCTAGTTCCGTATCACCTTGACGGCGACATCGGTCGCGAGGTTGTTGACATCGATCCTCAGTATCCCGTTGCCGCCCACCGAAACCGGCTGCCGCCGCGTCACGCTGCCGGCGCGGGTGTCCCACCATTCCAGGGTGTAGGAGCCCGGGGCGAAGTCCGGCACCGCCACCTGGCCCGATTTGGCAGGTATCGGCGCCTCGTCCACGACATCGCGCCACGTGTGGTCCGGGTTGTCGATCCAGAGCAGCGCCTTACTCGCCGCTCGGTCGCGGATGCCCCAGCAGCGCAGCCCTCCCCCGGCGGTGAGCGCCTGATCGCCGTCCAGATCGGAGCCGACGGCGTCGTAGTTCCCGTTGCTGATGCGCTCCCCCTCGAGGAAGTTGGCATAGGCCCCGTACAGGAACCACAGGTTCTTTTGCGCCAGGTTGTCCGTCCACAGCTGCCCGCTATAGAAGCCGGGACAGCCGAGCTGCGCCCACAGCTTCTTCTGGTAGTAGATGCCGTCCGCGTCGCGGACCAGGTCTTGCTCTTCGTCGCGGTAGAGATAGCTCTGGCCGTTCCAGATGAAGGGGCTGCCGTGGATGTTCCACCCGCGCAGGCCCGACTCGCTGCGTACGATCGGTTTCGGAAGGCGGAACGCGGATAATCGGGTCCAGAACGCCCGGACGTCGAGCGCGGAGTCGAAGTCGACGCGGTTCTCGTCCCAGGTGTGCAGGTAGATGCGCCGCCACTGGTCCTGGGCGACCTCTTCCTCGACCGCCACGTCGTCCATCCAGAGCGTTCCGCCCGGACCCCACATGTCGAGCTGCACGGACAGGATGTCCTTGCCCAGGGGCATGGCCCAGGGTTCCGAGACGATCTCTCGCCACTCGTAGGTGCCCAGCGGCAGGTTGGTGTTCTGGACGGCGCTTTGGGCGTCGTTTTCAGCGGTGTAGCCTTGGTAGGCCGCCAGCCGGAGCGCCGGCCTCTCGAACGAGTTGGCGGGGTTGGTGGTGAGATTGTGGGTACGCACCTGCGCCCGGACGCGATAGCGGCGTCCCGGCTCCCCGCCGATGTAAGTGATCACCCGGATGTCGCGCGTGCGGTCCGGCGCGTCCGGGGCGAGCGCCGCCGCGAACACGCGGCCTGCGCCGTTGGGGTTGTCCACGGACCAGGGGTGGTACAGCGAGTTCCCGTCGGGGTCCTCACCCGTCAGGCCCCAGAAGTATCTCGTCCCCTCGCTGCCGGACTCGGGGGTCCCCGGCCCGGTGTAGCCGTGTATGTCGGCGTAATCCATCCGGTCGTCGGCCCAGAACGAGCGCACGAACGAGTGCCAGGTGGAGTTGCCCATCAGCAGGTAGCGTGGGCTGTTGGCGTGGAAATACTCCGCCATGGCATAAGCGGCCTCGTTCGCGACGCCGCTGAATGGGTCGTTCTCGTTGGCATACTCCAGGGTATGGACGGACTGGTACGCCGACCAGCGGGCGATGAAGTAGCGCCACCACGCCTGCTGGTACCAACGGGAGGGGTTGTCCCCGTCGTTCCAGGGCGCATAGGTATTATTGTCGTCGCGCTCGTCCTGGAAGGTGTGGTCCGGGCCCATCCGCGACAAGACGAAGTCGTCCTTGTCGAGGACGGTCATCTTGTTATACATCCCTTGCGCGTCGCACAGCTTAAAGAAGCGGTCGATCCGGTACGCCTCGCGATCGTCCATGTAGGTGTAGGTGTCGGCCCTGCCCCTCGTGGCGGCGTTCAACCACGTGTTGCCGCCATCCGTCGAGATTTCGACCCGGATGTCGTCGATCAGGATGTCCTCATCGCCCGAATTGTCAGGTGCCACGAAGAAGCAGCGGATGGGGTCTTCCGAGCGGACGGTGTAGGTGTCCAGCCCGACCGTTTGCCAGCCATCGGTGGGCGGGGAAACCAGGACGGAGTCGCGGACGGCATCGCCTTCCTGGATGCGGATCGCGAGCGGCCGCCGGCCGGTAAGCTTAGCGCGGCAGGAAAGGCGCACCTGCGTCCCCACCGGCAGTCCGAAGAACTCCCCACGGGTCCAGGTAACGGGCGCCAGCGCGAAGCCCGGCTGCCCCTGCCCGTTCTCGCCCACGACGGTGCGGCCGTCCCATTTGCCGTTGGTGGTCCCGCCGAAGACCTGGATGCCACCCCGCGGCGTCAGATACCAGCGGACATACCGCACCCCGTTCGTCGTCAGGGTGGGCAGCAAGGTGTCCTGCGTGGCGATGTCCCCCCAGCCACCCTTCTCGATGCTGGGATGGGTGAACGTCGTGCCGTCGTCGAACTCGAAGAAGCGGGGGTCGCTCGGGGAGGTGCGGACGAAGCCCCGGCTGTTCGCGCCGGTGCAGATGAAGCTCCCCTCGGCGCTCTCCCCGGTACCCTCCGCGTCGGTGACGCGGATCTTGTAGCGCCACTCGCCCTCCAGATCGGGGGCGAAGCGCGCCCGGAAGTGCGGGGAGCCGTCGGGGTAGAAGTCGCCGCGGCTCTCGGTCATGGGCTGGTACCAGAAGCAGGGCTGCACCCGGGCGTTCTCCCAGGCCGACTCGCCGGGGGGCAGGAACAGCGCGTCCACCGTGACGCCCACGCCGGGGGCGACCCCGGCGGGCGGGTCGGGGTCGTACGGAAACTGCAGGTTGGACGCGACCGTCGAGACGTCAATGGTCGCCTCGAAAGGCCCGTATTTTTCCACCTGATCCAAACTGCCCGTCACGACGGCGCCGGGCTCCGCGCGCACGAGGGCCGGACAGGCCAAAAACAAAACACAGGCGAGCGCCGCCAGGGCACGGGAAACAGGGCGCAGAACGCCGCGCTTCTCCCCGCGGGCGGCGTGACGTCCGTCCTCGGGCGAAGGCGCTTTTAAACCTTCCAGATCAGAAAACACCTCGTGGGAGGGTCCTCGGTTCATAGCGACTTTCCTTTCTTGCAAAGAGCGCGATGCGTCGCGTAAGGCTGCCGCTGCTGTCGCACCACGGGCGCTGTGGCTGACCGGAAGGGCAGCTTTGTGCTGGGGGGAATTGGGTCGCGATGGTGTCGTTTCCACCACAACAAGGGCCGGGGCAATCTCTCGGTGTCGGGTCGTGGGGAAGTTGGCACAAAAACCGGGCGAGGAACCTGTCACGACATCAGACGCCACACGACGTGTGGCAACGAGGCTGCGGAGGCGCGAGGCGAACGTCGCCTGCGGGGCACGCAGGATCGTCAAAACATCACTTCCTTTCAAGGCGCGCGGCCTTTTCGTGTTTGTCTGTGGGGTCCCAGCGATCTCGGCTTCTGCCTGGTCGCCGGGCCCCGCATAGCCGCCGACGTTGTAACCGGCGGTGGACACTGAGGCGCCCGACTCGACAGGCGCCGCCGTCCCGAAGTTTACCGGTTTTGTGGTGCTTTGTCAACCCCTGCAAAGATCATTTTCGTTCCTTTTTAGCAATTTATCCTGTATTCCCGGGGGTATGACCGATTTTTGCGGCAGATCCGCGAAACAAAAAATGTCGCCCCGTTCTGAGAGCCGCCTGTATAGGAAGCTCGTGACGACGTGTTCCCGGCGCGGGGACAGCGGCCGGGCGAACCAGCTTTCCGGAAAAAACGATACAACTACCGCGGACGAGGAACCGCCTCACCCGTAGGATCGCCGGAATAAGGACGCCCCGGGAGAATTCCGCGCGTTTGCCACGTATAATAGATACGAGTCGGGCGCCTCGGGGTTGGCCTGTCGACCCGCGCCCGACACGTAACGTGCAAAACCAGGAGCGAGCAATGGAGCTAACTCTGGCAGAGGTGCGCGCGGAGCTTCCCGTGCGCCCGCTGCTGCATCTGATGGCGCTCTCGCGCGAAGGCGACCGGCGTGAGGGCATACTTCTGCGGCAAAGCAAAGGCTGGTTCCAGGTCTCCGGCAGGGGGCACGAGGCGCTGGCCGCCCTGGCGTACGCGCTGCGCCCCGACGACTACCTTTTCCCATATTACCGCGACCGCGCCATGGTCCTGGCGCGCGGCGTCTCCAACTATGAGCTGGCGCTGGCCTACTTCGCCAAGCAGGGCAGCAGCAGCGGCGGGCGGCAGATGCCCGGCCATTTCAGCGACCGGCGGCGGAACATCTTCTCGGTGGCAACCCCGACGGCTTCCCAGTGTCTCCCGGCAGCCGGGGCCGCCTGGGCGTTCAAGATGTCGGGCACGGATCAGGTGGTCCTTGCCACCGTGGGCGACGCGGCGACCCGCCAGGGCGAGTTCTATGAGGCCGTCGCCTTCGCGCTGCAGGAGCGGCTGCCGGTCCTGTTCGTCATCGAGGACAACCGTTACGGCATCAGCACGCCCACCGAAAGGTTTTTCCCCTACCGCCTGGGCGCGCTCGGCGAAGAGTGTCTGGTGCGGGTGGACGCCCGCGACCCGTGCGGCGTGTTCCGGGCGGGCGCCGATTGCGTGGCCCGGGCGCGGCAGGGCGGCGGCCCGGCCGTCCTCTGGTGCGAGATGGACCGGCTGTGCTCGCACACCAGCAGCGACGACCAGCGCGTCTACCGCCGCGCCGAGGACATCGCCGCTGACCTGCTGCGCGACCCGATCGATAACCTGGCCCGCCGCCTGATCGAGGAAGGCGCCCTCACGCTGGAAGAGTGGCACGCGGAGCAGGCCGAGATCGCTCGGCAGGTGGACGCGGACTACCGGGGGGCCCAGACCGCCGCCGACCCGGAGCCCGAAGCGGCGACCGAGCACCTGTTCGGCCCGCCCGCGCCGCCGTCCGCCCCGCCGGTGGCGCCCGCCGGCCCCGCCACGATGGTCGCCGCGGTCAACCAGACTTTGCGCACGGCGCTGGAAAGGGACCCGAAGGTCCTGCTCTTCGGCGAGGACATCGAGGACCCGAAGGGCGGAGTGTTCGGCCTGACCAAGGGTTTGTCCGGCCGGTTCCCCGGCCGGGTCCTGAACTCGCCGCTGGCGGAGGCGACGATCCTGGGCACGGCGGTGGGGCTGGCGAGCGTGGGGTGGCGCCCGGTCATCGAGATGCAGTTCATCGACTTCCTCTGCCCCGCGCTCAACCAGCTGATGACCCAGGCGGCGAGCCTGCGCTGGCGGACGTGCGGCGAGTGGTCCTGCCCCCTGGTCATCCTCGCCCCCTGCGGCGCCTACCTGCCGGGCGGGAGCCTGTGGCACAGCGAAAGCAACGAGGGCATGTGGGCGCACATCCACGGGCTGAACGTCGTCATCCCCAGCACGGCCGGGGACGCGGCCGGGCTGCTCTGGACGGCGATCCGGGGCAGCGACCCGACGCTGTTCCTGCTGCCCAAGCACATCTTCCGCAAGCGCGCGCCGGCCGGCGCGGCCTGCGAGGCGGTGCCGCTCGGCCGCGCCGCCGTGCGCCGGGCGGGCACGGACGTCACCCTGGTGACGTGGGGCAACTGCACCGAGCTGGCCGACCAGGCCGCGGACCGGATGCAGGGCGAGGGGGTTTCCGTCGAGGTCATCGACCTGCGCTCGATCGCGCCCTGCGACTACGCCGCGATCGAGGGGTCGCTGCGGCGCACGGGGCGGCTCGTCGTGGTGCACGAGGACGCGCGCACGACCGGCTTCGGCCAGAGCATCCTCGCCGAGATGACGTCGCGGCCGGAGCGGTGGGAGCTCTTCTTCTCGCCGCCGCAGCTGGTGGCGCGCGAGGACGTCCACGTCCCCTACCATCCGTCCCTGGAATACGCCGTGCTGCCCGACCTGGAGGAGGTGCTGGCCGCGATCCGCGTGACGATGGGGTGATTCAGAAGGCGTTCTCGTCGCCGGGGAAGCGGCCCGCGCGCACGTCGTCCGCGTAGGCGGCCAGGGCCTCGCGCATCAGGCGCCCTGCCTCGGCGTAGCGGCGCGCGTGCTTGAAGACCGGGCCTTCGATCAGGCCGACCAGGTCGTGGAGCACCTGCACCTGGCCGTCGCACCCGGCGCCCGCGCCGATGCCGATAGTGGGGACGGGCACGGCGTCCGTGATGCGCCGGGCGAGGGAGGCCGGGATCACCTCGAGCACCAGGGCGAAGACGCCCGCCTCGGCCAGCGCATGCGCGTCGGCCAGGAGGCCCTCGGCGGCCCGGTCGCTCTTGCCCTGCAGCTTGAACCCCCCGAAGTGGTGGACGGACTGCGGGGTCATCCCCAGGTGGCCCATCACCGGCACGCCGATATCCGCGATGCGCCGGACCGTCGGGGCTATCGCGGCGCCCCCCTCGAGCTTGACGGCCTGCGCGCCGCCCTCGGCGACGAGGCGGACGGCGCCGCGAACCCCCTCCTCCACCGAGACGCCGTAGGAGCCGAAAGGCATGTCGGCCACGACCAGGGCGTGGCGCGCCCCCCGCGCCAGCGCCCCCGGCGTCGGCGCGGTCTCCGGGCAGGCGGGGGCCGAGGCGACGCCGCGCGTGACCGCCTGCGTGTGGCGCAGCATGTCATCGAGGGTCACGGGCAGGGTCGTTTCGTGGCCCAGGGTGACCATCCCCAGCGAGTCACCTACCAGGATCGCGTCCACGCCGGCCGCGTCGGCAAGCCGCGCCTGCGCCGCGTCGTAGGCCGTCACCATAACGATGGGCTGCTTCCGCGCCTTGCGCCGCTGGAGCATCGGGACCGTCATACGCTCTTCCTGTGCCATAGCAGAGCATACATTCCGCGGCGGCGGGTCGGTTCCCTCCCCCCGGCCGGCACGGCGGTCAGGGAACAGGCGCCGAACCCGCTCGTGCCGCCGTCAGCCCTCCACACCCGGGCCGCGCTTCTCGACGATCTCGAGCCGTTCGGGCGCGAAGCGCAGCCGGGCCGGGCCCGCCGTCTCGGCGATCCGGGGCGCGGGCGCGCCGGGGGCGGGCCGGGGCAGCTCCGTCACCGCGCGGTTGGAGACCATGGAAGCGAGGTCGGCGTCCCATCCGAAGAACACGAAGCGCCGCGCCGTGCCCGGCGGATCCACCACGCCGGGGGCGACGGTGGGCAAGGGTACCCGGTCGATCTTCACCTTCCGGTTCCCCACCACGGTGTCCCCCTCTCTCTGCAAGGGGAGCATGCACAAAAACTGGTACCCGGGAAGGTAGTATTCCACGTGGTTCAGGCTCATCATCGAAGCGATGACGAGCGTGTCCTTGGGGTCGGTGTGCCGCTTTATGTCCTCGACGGCGCGCACGGCCGCGTCACGCTTGCGCAGCGTGGCCACGGTGGGGGTGCCTATCTTGTCCCCCACAAGGCGCGACGGGTAGAAAAAGACGAAGGCGAGGTTGGCGGCGACGAGGCCGGAGGCCATCACGGGATAGGACCGGGCGGAGGTCACCCAGGCGCCCGCCGCGGCGACCACGATGACGAAGAACGGCACATAGGCCATGGCGTGGCCGATCTGCTGGATATGGATCAGGGAAAAGAAGAGCAGGGACGGCAGCATCGCCAGCGCGAGCAGCACGGCGCGGTCGTCCCACCGCGCTCGCCCCCGGGCGCGGGCCCGCCGGGGGGCCCCCCCAACCCGGGGCCGCCCCACGTAGCCGCTTAAAACCGGTAAAAACAGCATTCGTGCGGTGTTTAGCAGCGGCCCCCCCCGCGGCGCGGGCAGCGGGGGCGCGGTGAACACCGCGGGGGGGGTTGGCGACACACCCTGCCCCATACGTGGGCGGGTGGGCCGG